>JBEDJV010000047.1:0-9280 GCA_041172545.1 Bacteroidota bacterium
GCAGAAGTACATGCATTGAAGTCGAAGTTGCAATCCTCGTATTGTTGAACGAAATTTCCAGCAGCTGCCGGACCACAATTTGCGTTGTTTACGACTAGGGTATCTCCTGTATTTGCTCCAGAAACAGTCATAGAATCACAGACGTTCATTTGACATCCGTTTATATCTATAACGGTCACACAGTAAGTGAAACCTGGAATCAAATTATACATATTTTGAGTGGTTGTAGCTACACTCCATAAGTAAGTATAAGGTGCCGTCCCACCTGTAACGTTGGTTAAGATAGATCCATCATTGGAACTAACCGTCGAACAAGGAGTCGTTGTTAAGCTTACATTGAAATTCGCACATGGATTCGTTGTACCACCCATAATAAAAAAGCTTGCATTCAAGGAATCAATTCCACCCGCTGGATTGGATTGATTGTAAGATTTCCCTGGACATAAATTACCAATTTGGTACGTATTCATAGCGATAATTGCTCCATTTCCGTACCAGGTAATGGAAGATTGAATCACCTGTGATGGATTGCTTATTGCAGCTGTTCCGTCACAAACGTTTGGTCCACTCGCTGGTGTAATGGATAATTGTCCGAAAGAGAATTGAGAAAGGAATAATAGACTTAGTCCTAAAAACAATGATTTGAGTAGGTGTTTTTTCATGTGTTGATTGATTTAATTGTATGCAAAGTTAAGAATTACTAATGTACAAACGAAGTCAATGGTGTTAAGTTGCTCATTGAATTGATATTAAATGAAAATACTTAGTAGAAGACGTGCGCACGGGTGCATTCCAACGAAACATCCAATAGCAGCAACTATGGATAAAACTCCGAAATCGATGAATTTTTCCAATTTGCCATGTCAAGTACTTGTATTCCAATCCATTTTCAGTGTCAAAAACGATTTGTCGCGAATAATATGAAGGTAGAGAACTCAAAACAGCATCTGGACCATGAAACAGAAAACGGACATGTTGATGACCAGCTATGTCAGAAATGCGATGTATGATGTCCTTTCGAACCCGATGCCATTGCCTCTTTTCAATGTGACGACAAAAGCGGCAATGTTTAGAACAAACAGGACTTTCAATTTCCTTTGTGTCTTGAGAATCGATGTTCAAATGCACATAATTACTATAAACTCCCCAAGCGTCCATCTGCAAGCGTTCTGGATTCAAACTATCCTCGATGGTGCGTCCGTGATCATCGTATGCTTGAAAAACATACGGTGCTAAAGCTTCACCGAAAGGATTGTAATACGCGATGACTTCATACGACCCATTCGCCAAATCGGGGAAAGAATAATTGGAAAGGATGTTCTTTCTCGCATTGGCTGTATCATTCACAAATAAGGGAATCGTGACTGATTCTCGAACTTCCAAGCGCTTAAAATAAACGGAACCGATGAAAGATGTGTCCATTTCCAATTCCAAGGGATTCTCAAAAACTTTCGTGTAAAAATTGGAGGGATTATCTACCGAAAAGACCTGTAATTGAAGGATGCGCTTTCCTTTGTTCTGAGTCCCGGGAAGCAAAATCGATAAGCTTCGACCTGTCTGATTTGTAAATTTGACTTCAAACTGAATGATCTCTCGGTTTTGATGTATGGATTTCTTCAAAATCAATTCCATCGCCAATTCAGGCATGCGTAAATCTGCATAACTCATGCTAGACAGCAAGATACTTGTAAGTAATATCACTAATTTAGTCCCAGCCAATTTCATGTATCATGTGGTTATTGTCTTTTAATAAATCGTCGTTCGTAAATAGTTGATTTTCTACTTCCACTTCCCCATCGGCGTAAATCAATAATGGAATGTTACCTGCTGGAATAATCATGGATGCACGCATCAAACAAGCATTTTCTCGAACGATGTTTATGGAATTTGGCCTATACCTTTGTTTCCATCCAAAATCAAATTCCCGATTACGTGGGTTTTCATTCGTATAACCGAATTCCATCCATGATTGAACGTTGGGGAAATAACTACTCAATACCGCATAGGAATAAAGTCCTTCAAGCATGATTTTTCCTACATATTCACCGTTTACGACTTCCAATGTTGGACGATTCCAGTTTAATTTCTGTAACGATTGGTAAAACTCCTTGTTGCGCGGATTGGTCGTATCACCCGCCATCAATCCAGGGAAAGCTCCAACAGGAAAATGCACCTTTACAAATTGCTGTCCGACATCCAAAGATTGAAAGTCAAAGCTGTTTATTGGCGTGCAATCCATGATGTACGAATACCATTGCGCTAAGGAGTCGATTTTTTCGCTGGAATAATGTTCTTTTCCAGAACTAAAAAACTGACGATGCGCCAATCCATATACGTTTGAACGCTCGCTTTCACAGAGAATTGATAGTTTACGTTTGTTATTGACATTCGTTTTGGAGGAAATCAAACAACCATTTTCGTATTCCTGTGAGAAAATCAGTTCTTGTTTTGCGTTGTAGCGACGACACGTTCCATTTCTCAATCCGTTTGCATAAGAGTACGCAATAAGAACGTTGCCCAAACTATCTAATTCCCTGTATGGACCTTCGAGTTTTCCATCCACTGTCTGACGACTTCTCACTTTGATGCCATTCGAAGCATACCACTCCTCTATTCGTTCACGGTCTTTTTGAATGATTTGTGTGTTCATTTTTCCATTTGCATAGAAGTTTCGAAGTGTGGATAAATGTGCGAAATCGGTGGAATCCATGAAAACTTCCAGAGCAAGTGTTCCATCTTGATACCACTCTCGTTGTATTTTCGTTGGTTTTTCTCCATTTGTGCGATCAACAAAGTGTATCTTTTCTTGTTGTCCGCTCGCAAAGTAGGAAACATAGGAGGTATCTGCATTCGGCAAGTGATTTTCGATCTTTTTTAATTTCCCATTCGCATACCATTCTTTTTCGATGGCTTTTTTATAGTCGTTTCCTATAATATCGTTTTCATACAACAAAATTCCTTGTTCATTCCATTGTTGTATCCGTCCATCACCCATTTTATCCAATTCTAATAAAACCAAGAGTTTCCCATCTTCCTTCCATACTTTTTTGGAAGGTTGAAATGGATGATTCGAAGTCACATCGTAAAAATCCTCGGTATGAAGTTGACCATTGTCATGCCACGTGCGATAGTATCCTTGCAGCATATTATCCTTGTAGGTCAAATCTACATTTTTCATCCCCAAATAATTGTAACCAATCCAATGTCCATCCGGATTTCCATCTTTATAGAATCCTTTTGTTTTTACTTTCCCATTTTCATGATACTCCGTAAACGGACCATCCTTTGAAGAATCACGTGAGAACTCACTCAAGATTAATTTATGGTGGAATTTACTAATGAGGACGCCCTCGGCGGAATAATTTTCCTCGTCGCCAAATTGAACAGTGAGATACGTATATCCTTCGTCATCAACCGTATGTGGCGGATGGTCTTTGATTTCGTATTCATTAATTTCACTCAAGCGAACAAACGCAAATGACTGTACAAAGCGTTTTTTTCCATTCAGGTGATAATCCGTTTGTTGCATGCAACGTCGACCGGATTCATCCAAATAGTACTTGGTATACATCGCTGGCTGACCACCTTCCCAGTATGTTTTGAGTTCCGCTATCAATCCGTCAGCACGTGATTCATATCGTTTTAAAATGACACGAGGTTTTCCATCTAGAAAATTCGCTTCTTCAGAAATGAAGTGTCCGTTATTAAATTCCCGTCGTTCGTATAATCTCCCCTCAATAAAGGATTCACATTTCCCATTCAAGGGTGTTTTCATATCCGTTTCGTAATAGGTCGAAAAGACATAATTACTTCCTTTTTTGTTGTAGGTATTGAAGGTGCAATTTTCTTGAGAATGGAAGGTATGAATCCAAGTAAAGGAGAGAATCAATAGGAAACGAATGTTAAATCTGCTCATAGTGCTTTGTACAACACAAACTTAAGAAAGTTCATCCAAAGAGTCCATCGCAGGGAAGATAAAGAGTGAAGAGAGCAATGCACCTACTTTTGAGCAATCACTTGAATAACGGCAGCTTTTCCAAAATGGAATTCACCTTCATGTACTTCACGTTCAAGTTGTGTGATTTTCAAGTGCTCAAATTCATGAAAATCCGAAAGTAATTCTTCTTCGGAATACAACATAGTTTCGGTCATTGGTCCGCCAGTCTTATAATCCATCTGACTTTTATGATAAGCCTCCAAAACCAATTTTCCTCCCGGTTTTAAGGACTTGAAAAATTGTCCGTGAACTTTTTCCCTCAATGACGTCGGAAGGTGACCAAAAATGATCACGATTCCATCCCAAGTATTCGCTTGAAACTCGAATTCATTCAAATCCGCACAAATGGGATGAATGACCACGCCTTTCATTTCTGCCAATTGCGTCATTTTACGTACTCCTTCTTTAGAATAATCGACACAAGTAACATCGTGACCTTGTTCAGCCAAAAATACACCGTTTCTGCCTTCACCTTCCGCCAGACAAAGAATCTTTGATGCTGAAGGAAAAGTCTGTTGTTTTAAAAAATCATTTGCTTCGATTCCATATGCAAATACTTCTTCTTTATAGCGTTTATTCCAAAAATCTGATTGCATATTTAAGATTTAATGATTGAATACATTTCTTTGAACAAAACAAATACGCCCATTACGAAAACAAACCAAGCAAATGCTTTTCTTAGGACCTTTGTTTCCATTTTTTTAGCGAGTTTAATTCCAATTAAGATTCCAACAACCGCTAAAACACTAATCAAGACTAAAAATGACCAATTCATCCTTGAACCTTGCGTCCATAAATCTCCCGTGAATCCAACTAGTGAATTCACTGAAATAATCAGTAGTGACGTCCCAATAGCGATTTTCATGGATAACTTACTGTACATGACTAAGGCGGGAACAATCAGAAATCCACCACCAACTCCGACGAGACCAGTCAGTATTCCAACGATGGCTCCTTGAAACATCAAGGGATAATTTATCCAACGAAAGTCCTGTTGTGTCTGTTCTTTTTCGGACGAATGTCTCAACATTTTGACTGCAGAAAAGAGCATCAATAATGCAAACAAAAGTAACATCGCGTTTGACTTCATCAAAAGAAGTGTTTCAGTAGAAAAAATCACATCGGGAACAGCCGGTAATATCCATTTGCGCGTACTAAACACGATTAACATAGATGGAAGTCCAAACAGCAAGGCCGTGCGTAAATCAACTTCGCCTAGCCTCCATTTTGGAAGGACTCCAAAGAAACTTGTTGTCCCAACGATAAAAAGGGAATACGCTGTTCCTAATTCAGGTTGAATATGAAACAAATAAACCAAAACAGGAACCGTTAAAATCGAACCTCCCCCACCAATTAAGCCAAGAATTAATCCAATAACAACAGCGGCAATATATCCGAAAATCTCCACTTATTTTAACACTTTGCTCTGGCAGATGAAATCCGTTGTAGGAATCGTCGTTTTCGAAATCGCCGCGAATCCACCATCTACTTCCGTAAAGTTTCTGTATCCTCTTGCTTGTAAGATACTCGCTGCAATCATGCTTCGGTATCCACCCTGACAATGCATAAAGAAATGCTCATCTGGATTGATGTCTTTCGTCCATTCGTTAATGTAAGCCAACGGTTTACTGTAGGCATCCGAAACGTGTTCAGCGGCGTACTCTGTTTCTTTGCGCACATCGACAACGATTGATTTTTCTGCATCAAATTGCGTAGCGAATTCCTCCGAACTGATGCGATGTACTTGATCGCTTTCTTTACCTGCTTCCATCCATGCTGAGAATCCACCTGCTAAATATCCTACCACGTGATCAAATCCAACTCGACTCAAGCGCGTAATGACTTCTTCTTCCATTCCTGCATCGGTCACCAATAAAATCTCTTGTTTCACGTCACCAATCAACGCGCCAACCCACGGTGCAAAGTCACCTTTGATCCCGATGTTAATCGAGTTTGGAACGAATCCTTTGGTGAATTCACCCGCTGGACGTGTATCCAAAACAAGGGCATTTGTTGATTCAGCTACTAATTCAAATGCTTCTGGAGCAAGCGGAGTCAATGAACGTGACTTCACCTCATCGAAAGAATCGTAACCACCTTTATTCATCGCTACATTGAATCCAAAATAAGCTGGAGGCGCTAACAATCCGTCCGTCACTGCGGCAATAAATGCTTCTTTATTTGGTTGATTCAATGCATAGTTCATCTTCTTTTGATTTCCTAATGAATCGACTGTTTCTTTCATCATGTTTTTACCACATGCGGAACCTGCGCCATGCGCAGGATAAACGGTTACATCGTCAGATAACGGCATAATCTTCGTCATCAAACTTTCGTATAAAAGTCCAGCCAATTGATCTTGTGTCATGTCTGCTGCTTTTTGAGCCAAATCTGGACGACCAACATCTCCTAGGAACAAGGTGTCTCCGGAGAATAAGGAATGATCTTTCCCATTTTCGTCTTGCAAAAGATAACATGTACTTTCCATGGTATGTCCAGGTGTGTGCAAGACTTTTATTTTGATGGAACCAACCTCAAAGATTTGCTCGTCTTCCGCAACGATTGCTTCAAAAGCAGGATTTGCTGTTGGGCCATATACAATCGGTGCCCCCGTATTTTTACTTAAGTCTAGATGTCCAGAAACAAAATCAGCATGAAAATGCGTTTCGAAAATATACTTCAACTGAACGCCATCGTCTTTTAATCGCTGCAAGTAAGGCTGCACCTCGCGTAGCGGATCAATAATTATTGCTTCATTTCCACTCACAATATAGTAAGCGCCTTGCGCTAAGCATCCGGTATAAATTTGTTCTATTTTCATATGCTTTCATTTATTTACAGTACAAAGATAAAGTACCTATTCAAATCAAAAGGTGATATAAGTCACAAATTGAAATTTGATCCTTGTTAAAACAAAAAAAGACATCCGAAGATGTCTTTTAAAGGTATTTATTTGGATAAAATCCTATCCTTTGCCAAGCATTCCTTTTTTCAAGTTCTCATCTGCAGGTTTTGAACCGAGCCAAATAGAAAAAAGCGATTTTTTGAAATCATAACCAGCAATAGTTCCTTTTACCACTCCATTTTTCGTCACTTTCAATCCTTTTTCTGGTGTGTAATCGAAATGAATCACATCACCGATTTTAAATTCATCAGAAAAGAAACCGATGAATTTCTTTTTATCTTCTGCTGATGCTTTGGAAGTAGCATTTGCGAATCCCTCGTTTACTGATTCAAGAAAACGCTCACGTGTTACACTACTAGAGATAATTTTGATGTGAATCGCCATTTCTTCTGTACCGTAAATTACTTTACTTGCATCCGAAGTTTTTGACTCTAAATAAAGTGCAGCTACGTATAAGTCCATCCAGTATTTTTCGCGTAAACCACCACCGTTAAGAACCAATTCGTTTTTTCCGATTTTTTCTGTCAATGGAAACTTCACTCCATTAATCGTTTTTGTTTGTGCAAAGGACTCTAATCCAATAAATAAGAAAAGAAGTAAGGTTAAATTTTTCATGATTACGTTTTATTTGTTTTTCAAAAATAAGGATTGAAAAGTTATTATCCAAAGTGTTATTTAGGAATCTTTCCATTCATTTGGATCTGAATTCTCTTCGATCAGTTTCTTCCAATTGTAATTTAGGTCCTCCGTATCTTCGATAATGGACATATAATCTTTGTTGTCGATATCGTAACGCAAGATTTCCTCTCCTGTATACGCTTCAATGGCATCCAAGAACACCACTTCTTCAGCACTACAAAAGGATAAGGCCTGTCCGGTTTGTTGCCCACGTCCAGTTCTACCGCAACGGTGAACGTAGTTTTCTGGGGAATCCGGTAAATCGTAGTTAATTACGTAGTCCATATTCGGAATATCAATGCCTCGACAAGCGACGTCGGTAGTAATCAACACTTGATTTTCTGTTGAACGAAAACGGTCCAAAATCGCAAAACGATCTTCTTGTTCTTTTCCACCATGCAAGGCTTCCGCCTTCACTCCTACTCGCTCCATTGCCGAAACAACACGTTCTGCACGAACCTTCGTCCGAACGAATACCAAGAACTTAAATTCTGGATACTCCTTGATCATGTTTTCCAAAAAGAAACGCTTGTCATCCATTTCAATAAAGGCAACAGCATGTGTGACATTTTTCGAAACGGGATTCTTTGGTGAAACTTGGATACGAATGGCATCTCTTACCACATCGTAGGCCAATGATTTAATTTTTTTCGAGATCGTCGCTGTAAAAAACAAAGTTTGACGATTTTTTGGGATTTTCTTTAGAACATCGTGAATATCCTTCGTAAAACCTAGGTCCAACATCAAATCCGCTTCGTCTAAAACTAGGACTTCTAATTTGGTAATATCAATAAATCCTTGTGATATCAAATCGAACATGCGCCCAGGTGTTGATACTAAGATATCTAATCCGCTTTTTAGTTTAGCGATTTGTTTTTCTTGTTCCACTCCCCCGTAAAGTCCAAGAACACTCACGGGTGTTTTCGCACCAATTTGCACAACAACCTCCGAAATTTGTTTCGCTAATTCTCTAGTTGGCACAAGCACTAATCCACGTATTCCTTTATAGGAACCTCTTTTCTTCGTGGCAAATTTATGCAACATCGGAATAACAAATGCGGCTGTTTTCCCCGTTCCTGTTTGCGCAACGGCCATGACATCCTCACCATCTAAAATTGGTTTAATCGCACGGTGTTGAATATCGGTTGGACGCTTGAACCCGAGGATGTCGAGTTGGTCTTTGATTTCATCAATAAGGGAATAGTCCTTGAATTTCATAGAACAAAGGTAAGCATGTTTGAGGAGGAATCAGTTATCTATACACGAATTCATCCTTGGAATGAACCTTTTTCATCGACGACTGTAAGCATGGAAAAACAGACACACATGAAAAGAATCTTCTTATTTACGGCATTGGCGACTTTCAGTTGGAAAGCACAAGCCACAGAAAAAGACCTCATCAAGGCAAGTTTATCAGAGGTAACTGTCTATTCACAGGGAGCTCAATTACATCACAAGGCAAATTATACCGCGAAAGTCGGTGTGACAGAAGTCAGCATTGAAGGAATTAGTCCATACATTGATCCAAAAAGCATACAAGTAAAAGCAACAGGGAATGTGGTGATTTTGGATTCAAAATACGTGCTACACTATCCACAACCAACGCAAGTGACAGAAGATGGAATTCCATTAAAAATCAAACGAAGTATTTCGTTATTGGAGGACTCACTTCGTTCATGGGCTTTCGACATCCAAGAAAT
>JBEDJV010000048.1:0-13301 GCA_041172545.1 Bacteroidota bacterium
ATAAGAATAAGGAAAAGTGCTGGACCAAATACCAACAGCAAGGCTAGAATCGATTTAGCACGACTTCTGGGTTGCTGGGTTTGTGGCATCTATTAGAATCCGAAAGATTTCCAAGCGGCTGCTACTTCTGTAGCTTCCCATAATCCAATAAAGATTAAGTAAGCGATGAAGATTGCGTATGGAATCAAAATAACGTTTCTAAGGGCTTTTTTCTCGTCTCCTAAGTGCATGAACACCATTACGATGTAGGCAGCTTTAACAAGCGTCATGATAATGAAGGACCATTTTACGTATGCCCAAGCATCACTGCTTTGTTTGATTAACGCACCCAAGAAAACTTCAACTGTTGTAATAATGGTTAATAAAACAGTTACTTGAATAATTTTCTTACGAATAGACTTACCTGTTGCCTCGTCGTGGTGTGTGTGCAAAGAATATTCAATTAAATCATCTCTTTCCATGAGAATATATTTTAGTGTGATTAAATCAGATCAAGTAGAAGAAGGTAAATACAAATACCCAAACTAAATCGACAAAGTGCCAGTAAAGTCCAGTTTTCTCAACCATTTCGTAGTGTCCACGTTTGTGGTAAGTTCCACCAAGTACACCAATTAAAATGATGATGTTGATCATAACTCCAGAGAATACGTGAAAACCGTGGAATCCAGTAATGAAGAAGAAGAATTGTGCGTATTGTTGTGGACCGTATTCGTTTTGTTTCATGTTTGCACCGTAAACAACACGATTAGCTTCTCCGCTGTATAAAGCTTCGTAGTACATTTTTTCTGCCGCTGCTCCGGTAATAGGTGCAGAACCAATTTCGTTTTTAGAACCTGATTTCTTGATGATTAATTTCATCTCATGGTCTTTCGCTTTATTGATTTTGGCAACTGTTCCGTCTTCGAAGTGAATATTTCCACCCTCTAGGTGTCCTTTTTCAGCTGCATGTTGGAATTCATGCATTAAGTCATCTTTCATGACTTCACCCACTTTGTGGTGTTTACCTGCTTCAATGACCGTGAAGTTTTTGATTTCACCAAAATGTCCTTTCACGATTGCTTGAGAACCATCAGCTAATTCAATTTTTCCAAACTCAGATCCGTGAATAAAGTGAGACCATTCCCATGCTTGAGAACCAACGAAGAAAAATCCACCGATAATGGTAGCAATCATCCAGTTCGTAACACCTTTGCGATCCATTCTATGTCCAGCTTCAACGGCTAATACCATCGTAACAGAAGAAACGATCAGAATAAAGGTCATCAATGCCACATAGAGTAGGGGATATCCGTGTCCAAGGAAAGGCATTGAATTAAAGGTTTCTTCACCAATTGGCCATGCATCCTGCGCGTCGTGACGTGTAAACCCATAAGCAATAAGCAATCCACTAAATGTCAGTGCATCTGACACGAGGAAAAACCACATCATTAATTTTCCATAGCTTGTTTGAAAAGGTGATTCTTTTCCACCCCAAAGGGTCTTGGCATCTAGTTGTGTTGTATGTCCAGCCATTTAACTAATTTTTTGCAAGTTTAGTGAATAAATATGAAAAACAAGAGTAAAGCTACCCATAAAACTCCTAAAAAGTGCCAGAATAATGCGCTTAATCTTAAAGACAAATGGTTTTCTGAATTGAAATTGCCTCTAAATGAAGCGGTTGAAACTTTTAACAAATAGATTAATGCAATCAGAACATGTAGCAAGTGAACAAAGGTGATGAGGTATAGGTATTGCGAAGCGGAGTCAGCGGATTCCATCGCTTTTACTTGTAAATGAGGCTTGATTGTTTTGCCTTTGTACCACAATTTTCTGTCTTTATAGTCGAGCTTTTGTTTTTTGTAGTAAATGGTGAAGTCTTTTCCATATTCACCTCTAGCAAAAAAGTCACCTCGGTTATCTTTGATGTTCACAGCAAGTTGACTTAAGCGAATTTCATCAGTAAATTGCAATTGAGTAGAGTCATTTGCATACAAAAGACCTTTTTTGATTAACAAAGGTTGATGGTTGAAGTACAACTCAAAACGTCCATCTGCTTTCGATAAGCGAAGCGCCTCATTTTGTTTAACTGTAATGAATTGCGCCATAAAGTTTTGAAATGCTTTGAAATCATTCTTATTCATTTCTTTTCCTACATAAACGAATTTATTTCCATCAACATCGATGAATTTATCGTTGTATTTCACTTCAAAGTAATCGCCATATCTACCATCAGTTACGACCAAATTATTGACAGCGTGAAATCCATTTCGAACTAATTCTCCATATCCTTTGAATTGACAATAGATGAATCCGGCACCAAATAAGAGGGTTGCTGCCATCCACATTTTTATCTGTCCTTGTTGATTTCTTTTCGCACTTCGAATCGCTAACACAAAAGCCAAACTACTTAATGCAATACTGGCAGTACTGAGCCAAAAGAAAGTTGGCATAGGGTACTTCAACCAGAAGGAATCTCCCATGGATACGTAATATCCAGACGTGAATCCCGCAAACAACATAATTACACTGAAAATCCCTACGTAAACAAGGTTTTTCTTCATTTTCTCCTTCACTTCCGGACTAATTTCGTTGGAGAAATCTCTTTTGTTAGTCATTTTTTCTTCGTTTTCGTTGCTCATGGCTTGTTCGATTTAAGGAATGAATGTACAATTATATGGCTCGATCAAATACGTAAACAAATTGTATGATCGGTAAATAAACAAATGAGGCGAACATAAGTTTACGCGCATCTAAAACTTCTAAACTATGATAAAGTTTGTAGGAGTAAAGAAAGAAACCAATTCCGAGAACACTTGCAATAATCAAGGAATAGATACCTGTCCAGCCTAATAGCCAAGGCACTAAGCTAAACGGAATGAGTGCTAAAGCGTATAGCATGATTTGAAAGGCAGATTGTTTGGATCTTCCGGTTCTTGAAGGCAAAAGAGAAAAGCCAGCTTTTTTGTAATCGTCGTACAAGACCCAAGCAATGGCCCAAAAATGAGGGAATTGCCACGTGAATTGAACAAAAAATAGTACTCCTGGCTCGAATCCAAAAGCATTGGTGTGTGCTATCGCTCCTAATAACGGAGGTATGGCGCCTGGAAAAGCACCAACGAATACAGCCCAAGGGGTTTTTTGCTTAAGTGGAGTGTAAATGAAAACGTAGCTGATAAATGCTAGAACGCCTAGAATGGCACTTTTCCAATTGATTAAGGCTAATAAAATCGTTCCGCTGATCAAGGAGAAGATGCAAATAATGTATGCTTCGCGCAGGGACATTTGTCCGGTTGGTAGAGGTCGACGATTCGTTCGGTTCATGAATTTATCCAAATCGCGTTCCCAGATTTGATTAGCTCCGTTTGATGCTGCTGTAACGAGTGTTCCTCCAAGCATTAAATAGAAAATCACCAAAGCATCTTTACCGCCAGCAAATAAATACCCGGAAAGGGCGGATAATATCACGAGAAAAGACAACCTAAATTTGGTAAAAACCAAATATGTTTTAAATGTGGATGGAGCTTGGGTAGTCTCTTGAGTCATGGTGCAAAATTACGAATTAAGCTTGTTCTTCTACAACATTTTTACAAGGTCTTTTCTTGGGGAAGATCATTCTGTTTCTTCAGGTGTATAGTAATCATTTTGAGTGAAGTAGTCTATCATCGCCTCTTTCATCAAATGTTGTTCTTCTTGATGACCTAGTGCGGGAATGAGTTGATTCAATTTAAAGTGTGGCCATTGATCTTTATCTCGTCCTTCAAATTCATAGTAACCATAGGGTTCGAGTAAGGTACATATAGCAACGTGCATCAATTCCGTCTTCTCTTGTTTGCTAAAGTTTTTATAGCCGATACCGAGTTCATTAACGCCTATTAGAAATAATAATGATGGAACATCTAATCCTGGTCCAAAGTCCTTTTCAAGGCTTTTTTTTACTTGTTGAAATTTCAATTCGATGTCGTGATCCATGGGACAAAAGTACGGAAAGAACAAGTATAGAAAACGTGTTCTCCTATTTTTTGGACAAAAAAAAGAGGGGACAAGCCCCTCTTCCTTTTCATCAATTATTTTAATGGATTATTCAACGATCACACGTGATGTTGAAGTTCCGTTTTCAGAACGAACGATTACTGTGTACATACCTTGAACAAGGTCAGCAACAGTTACTTGAGTTGTTCCAGTTACTTTACGAACTGATTTTCCGCTTAAGTCAACTAATAACGTGAATGTAGCAGCAGTGTTTTCATCTAATCCACCGATACAAGCAGAACAGCTTTCATAACATACAACTCCTAAGTCAGCTACTCCAGCAACTGTGTAAACACGGTTTGTGAATCCACCTGTTGTGATTGTACAAGATTCACCACCAGCAAATTGCTCAGAAGCATTCCATCCGTCTAATGTGAATTTGTATTCGATAGTTCCGTTCGGTAATGGTAATGTAACATCCCAAACTCCATCAAGATTCGCATCAGACATTGGGTTTGATGTTCCGTTCCATCCGTTGAATGTTCCGTTAATAAATACTCCTGTAAACGCTGCACCTGTGTAGTTATTCATGTCTACTTTGAAGGTAACATTCGCTGTACAAACTGAACAACTTTCGTAACAAACTGCCCCTAAGTTAGCATCACCTACTACTGTGTAAGAACGGTTCGTAAATCCACCGTTAGTTACTGTACATGTTTCTCCACCAGCAAATTGCTCAGAGTTAGCCCAGTTATCTAAAGAGAATTTGTATTCAATAGCTCCTTGATTGATTGGTAAAGTAACTTCCCAAATTCCGTCTAAGTTAGCATCTGTCATTGGGTTTGCGTTACCACTCCAGTTATTAAACGTACCACTTACATAAACGTTCGTAAATGCAGGTCCAGTGTAGTTATTCATGTTCACTTGGAACGTGATTAACGGTGTAGCCGCCTGAACGATTTGTGTTTTTTGGTAAGTAAACTGCCATACACCAGGACCAAAATTGATTGTTGCAGTCATCGTGTTACCTCCATTAGAGAAAGCAACGTTGTACGTAATACTTGAAGCTGCATTTGCTGGACTAGAAATCTCAGATCCATTAATTACTTTCGCTAGTCCAATGTGAGCACCAAGACCATTTACAGTCAAAACTCCAGCAGCTGCATCAAAGTTGTATGTTGCTTGTCCACCGACGTGAGGAGCAACTGGCGTACCACATCCCTCAGGAGCACCTTGCCATGCTTCTAGCCATGTGCTATTATCCATGTAATGTGTCATTGTTCCACCCGGAGCAAATTTGATGGAATCATCAAATAAACAAGCTCTTGTCGTAACGTCTCCAGCAGAGTTAGACCACCAAGATAAGTTTGTGACATCTGGTCCAACAGCCAAAGCTCCCGCTTGTGGCGCTAGTTTCCATGTACCTTCAATTTGGGCATTCAGTCCAAAGAAAGGAAGAAGGAATAAAATGTAAAATTTTTTCATGTTTTTAAGTTAATTAAGGTTTATAATTCAAAAATAGTTGATTTCTTGTAAAAATCGAAACTAATATAGTAAAAAATACAATAAGGATGAAAAAATCTATTGTATTACACATCTAAACAATGGATTATCAAAAATGTTCAAGGTTGATCATTTCTTTTTGTAGCTTAACTTTTTACTTAAATTTCCCGCTCGAATCGTAAAATCACCTTCCTCGATGATAAAATCACCATCTTTCCCAACAAATTGAAAATCAGATCTATTTAAGTAAAATGTCTGAGTTACTTCTGAATTTGCCGGCACATCGATTTTTTGGAAGCGTTTCAACGACTTTCCTGTTGGAATCAAATTCGCAAAGTCGTCGCTAACATAAAGTTGAATGACTTCTTTACCGGCAATTGAACTAGTGTTTTTTAGGGTAACCGTCACTGCGATACTGTCATTATCTGAAAAAACAGTTTTATTCAATGTCAAAGCGGTGTATTCAAAACGGGAGTAGTTAAGTCCAAAACCAAAGTCCCATTCTGGATTATATGCACTGAAATCACCTGATTTAGATCTATCTACACTTTTTGGATGATCGTAAAATTCAATTACCCCATCGTATTTTGGGTAGGTGTATGGGAGTTTACCGCTAAAGTTTTTGTCACCATACATTAATGATACCAATGCTTCTGCACCGTAATTTCCGGGTAAATACGCTTGAATGATTCCTGAGGCTCCAGAAACGATATCGTGAATAACACGTGGTCTTCCTTCCAGAAGAACTAGGATAACTTTTTTATTTTGTTCGTACGCTAATTTTGCTAGTTCACGTTGCTCAGCATCAAGATTTAGAGATAAGATGTCGCCTGGTTTTTCAGTAGCAGGTAGTTCACCAAGACATAATACAACCACATCTGCTTGCTTCAATTTTTCTTTGTAATCGGATAAGTTCACGAAGCGTGTTTTTTCAAAGGCATTTTCGGTATATAATTCAGCACCTTGCGAAAACAAACAATTCTCTTTCCCTAATTGCTTTTCGAAAGCCTGACGAACGGTTAAACAACCATTCGTATTGTAAGCTGTATCCACACCCTGCCAAGTATGGGTCCAAGCACCATTTAAGTAAACGAGATTGTTGGATGTTGGTCCAGCTATCAACACTTTTTGATTTTTAGATAATGGCAAAATTCCATTTTCGTTTTTCAAAAGTGTAATGGACTCTAATGCTGAATTGAGGGATGCTTGTTGAAATTCTGCAGAACCAAATTTAGGATAGTTTTCAAATGTAGGTTCGGGTCTTTCAAACAAGCCCAATTTAGATTTTACGTATAAAATTCTTCGAACGGCGTCGTCTAGTCGTTCCATGGAAATTTTCCCTGATTTCACAGCATTTACCATGATGGTACAGTACTCTTGGTACTGTGGGCTTAATGGAACCATGCTCATATCCACACCTGCATTGAATGCTTGTACATACGCATCTGCTAGGCTAGGCGATGTGGAATGTACCGTATGTAACATGATGAAGTCTTCCCAATCGGAAACAGCAAATCCTTTAAATCCCCATTCTCCTTTTAGTGTTTCGGTAATCAAGTGATGGTTGATGTGTCCGGGAATTCCGTTGACAGCTCCACTATTAATCATGACCGTTAATGCGCCTTGATCTACGGCTGCTTTAAAGGATGGTAAATAAAGTTCCTTCATGTATTTTTCAGGTATCCATGCTGGTGTTCTATCACGACCGCTGTTTGTCCCACTATAACCAACAAAATGTTTCATACATGCTGCTACATGGTATTCGTCTGGTGTTGTTCCGCCTTGGTATCCATCAATGATGGCAGATCCCATTTGTGAAATGAGGTAGGGGTCCTCCCCAAGTGTTTCGAAGGTTCGTGACCAAAGTGGTTGTCTACCTAAATCTAGAACTGGAGAAAAATTCCAAGGAATTCCAGATGCTCTTGTTTCGTATGCGGTAATTTCACCGAACTTTTTAGCTAGAGATGGATTCCAGGTAGCAGCTAATCCTATTTCTTGAGGGAATAATGTTGCTCCAACCGTATAATTAACTCCATGAATGGCGTCAATTCCATATATAATTGGCACGTGTGTTTTACCGGTTCTGTAGGGATTTTGAATAGCTGGAATGATTCCTTTCCATTCTGGTAAACTAAGAGTGTGCCAACCAACATTTAAAACCGATCCAACATGGTACTTAAGTATCGCTTCGTTTAGTTTGGCTGTATCAATCGTTGCCGGAGTTCGTGTTGCTCCTTTTGCATCTGTTTGTGAGATTACGTCCAACGTAATTTGACACGTTTGACCCACTTTTTCCTCAATGGACATCTGTGCAATGCGCGCATTTAAGGTAGCGTCTTCGGATGAAGCTTGAGAAGAAGTGATGGATTGAGCGCTTTTACACGAAAACAATAGCAAAAGCATGCCACCGAAGTAGTAAAGTAAATTTTTCATAGCAATTTTAGTTTATGGATTGTTTATTGAAAAACGCGAACGTAGTCAACATACATAGTTTGAGGAAAAATAGTCGTAGCATCTGGATTTCCAGGCCAATTACCACCAACGGCTACATTGAAAATTAGGAAGAATTTTTCCTGAAATTCACTGAGATTGGCTGGTGAGATATTAAGCGTGTTATACGCCACATCATCTCTCAACCAAGTGATGCTATTTTGATTCCAAATAATGGAGAATACATGAAATTCATCTGCGTATTTCCCTGAAGGTAAGGTCGTACTGTTTCCATATTGTGCATGCGTACCATTGTCACTCCAGTGTGCTGTACCGTGAACGGTGCGGTCATTTGCTCCAGCGCCACCAATTAATTCCATGATATCAATTTCTCCACAAGAAGGCCAGCCTACTGTAGAAATATTGTCTCCTAACATCCACAACGCTGGCCAGATTCCTTGTCCGTAAGGAATGGCGGCACGAATGTCAATTCGCCCATACTTCCATGATTTAATTCCTTGCGTTTTCATACGCGTAGAAGTATACAACTGAGAATTAAACGGTTGATTTTTTGCAGTAATTTCTAGGTATCCACTGTTCAATGTGTAATTTTGGTTTGTGTAGTATTGCAGTTCGTTATTTCCCCAACCACCGCTACCGGTACCAATATCAAAAGTCCAATCACTGGAAAGTGTTGTACCGTTGAATTCGTCGCTCCAAACCAAAGAATAGTTTGCGTAGGTGTTTGGTGTACTATATCCTGTAGTAGGTGCCCCGGAATTGCCTGCTGTAATAGAAACATTCACATTTTCCACCTTTTGAATATAGTCTGCGTACGTTGTATGTGCACATGTTTTAATAGAATAGGTACCGGATGCTAAATAGGTATGAGCAGCATGTCCATCTGTAGTTTCCACTACCGTTGAATCATTGTTATGATAAAAGGTAACGGTATAGAAATTTGCATTTTCAGCGCTTG
Source organism: Bacteroidota bacterium (assembly GCA_041172545.1). Taxonomy (GTDB): domain Bacteria; phylum Bacteroidota; class Bacteroidia; order Flavobacteriales_D; family Crocinitomicaceae; genus UBA952. The sequence goes on from JBEDJV010000048.1 coordinate 8,861, forward strand.
CCTGCACGTCTACTAATCCAACTGTTGTGGTAATTGATGTCACTAAATTAGTGGGCAAGGTTACAACGGGTGGCTTGTTCTTATCGCAACCTGCGAGTCCAGCAAAAACAAATACAATAAGGTGATGAATACTCATAATCATGATTTTATTCACTTTTCAGGCGAAGATACCAGTTGAAACCGCCTGCGTGATGTTTGTACTGTAAAAATAGTGTTGAGTCGGTAATATCCAAGATTTTGTAGGTATGAACACCGGTATAGAATCCCATAAACGCGTTGTTGGAAATCGTTATCGTTGTATCCGCATTTTCAAGTAATGTCCATGACTCGTTCATTTGGTCAGCATAAGGCGCTGTAAAATCTCCTAGGTTTTGAAAAGAACCAGGGAAGTTAGCGGAAAGTGAGTTGTGCACATACACATCCCCATGATTAATCATGTCGAATTTGAATCCGTTTAAATGGAATACATATTGATCTCCGTACAGTCCTGCACCAGCTTTATCTAATGGACCTGCTGCCCACCATTCAGGAGTGTTTCCTAGTGGACTAACTGGATCCGGACCAACGCCCATGTGTCCGTTTACCGTAGAATCAATCACCCATGTTTTATATCCTGGACCATTAATACCGCCTGTTAACATGATGAAAATAGGGTTGTTTAGAAGTCCCAAGTTATCTTGGGCAATCGTGACTTCTTGCGAAGAGCTCTTGCTTCCTCCTGATGAAAACACCGTTAATTTCACAGTGTAAGTCCCAGCATATGGATATGGAGAACTAACAGAAGTTCCTTTTGCTTTTGTCCCATTTCCAAAGTCCCAAAGACATTGAAGATCAGGATTGTTTGCCGTAAACTCAATGATGTTTGCATTACTCGCAGATGGAGTATATGTGAAAGCAGCATCAGCAGCAGTTGGGGCAGGCCCTAACTGAGGATTGTCTTTTTTACAAGCAAAAAGTAAGACTAAAATGCTTGTTGAAAATAGTAGTTTCATTTTCATATGGTTTTAATTTTAATAACCTGGGTTTTGTGACCAATTTCCTCCTGCTAAATCAATTTCAACTTGAGGAATCGGGAATAATTCATGTTTTCCAGTCACGAAGCCATCGATGAAAGTTGCGGCTTGACCTGTTCTAACTAGGTCAAAGAAACGCAATCCTTCACCTGATAATTCAAAGCGTCGTTCTTTGTAAATGACTTCAATTGAATTGACAGGAATTCCTGGTACTCCCGCGCGTCCTCTCACTTGGTTTACGAGCTGCTGTGCGGTAGATGTATGTCCAAGTTGATAGTGTGCTTCTGCCGCCATCAAAAGTACATCTGCATAGCGCATTACTCGGTAATTCACGGGGCTTGTTAAATCATTGTCTGGAAGTCCAATTTCACCTTGACGTTTGATGTATTTATTGTTGTAGTAACCTGTGTGTCCACCAGCACCAATTGCGTAGGTAATAGAAGCAGCGTTTGGTTGTGTTGCGATAAATGCGTCGATGTCTAAAACGGTTGCAGCGCGACGTCCATCAATACTACTAAACGCATCGTATAATTCTTGTGTTGGCAAGTTGTAGCTGTTTCCATCTCCGTAAACAGGACCATTGTACTGACGAATTCCTTGGAATCCAACGGCTGCATTTCCCTCAAGACAGATTAAACATCCGTAGCTTCCACCTTCTAATCCAGTGTATTGTACATCAAATACGGTTTCAGCATTGTTTTCGTTGGCAACAGAAAACAAGTCAACATAACTTGGAGTTAAGCTATAACTTCCAGAGGCAATCACTTCATCAAATGTAGCTGCAGCCTCGGTAAATTTATTTTGGTAGAGGTATACTTTCCCTAGGAAAGACAAGGCAGCTCCTTTTGTTGCTCTACCTTTTTGACTAGCAACAGGATTCAATACTTCTGAAGCATCTTTCAAATCTTTTTCGATTTGTGCGTATACTTCTGCTTTCGGTGAACGTGCGATTTGAAGCGCTTCTTCAATTCCAATGCGTTTGTCGATGATCAATGGAACATCTCCGAAGTATTTTACTAATTCAAAATAGTAGTAAGCACGAAGGAACTTAGCCTCAGCAAGGATGTGAGCCTTACCAGGAAAGTCAATGTTATCTTGATTTTCAAGGATGTAGTTTGCACGTGTTAATCCTGTGTAATTCCAACGAAAAACATTTCTAAGTTCAACATTTACACCACCGTGTGTCATGTTATCGATTTGGTGTAATCCGGGTGAATCGTTCACACTTTCTCCACCTGCAATAGCATTATCAGAAGCAATTTCCCCAATCCACATGGTTAAGAAGGATGCTTGCAACAGATCATAAGCACCAGTTAAAGCGCGGTCATAATCTTCCGGTGTTTGAAAGAAGTTCTCCACATCTTGCGTGTATGGAGGGTCAACAGAAAGGAACTTATCACAAGCTGTTTGTGTCAATGACAGGATAATTAAACCTGTTAATATCAGTGATTTTTGAATGCGTCTCATCGTTTAGAATTTTAATTGAATACCACCCATGAATGTTTTTGCTTGCGGATAAAATCCGTAGTCAACTCCTGCAGAAAGTGCACCTGATGAACCAAGATCCGGGTCGAAGCCTTGGTAACGTGTCAGTGTAAACAGGTTGTTAGCAGATAAATAGATGCGGAAAGAATCCACTTTGATTTTCTTTAATTTGGCTGCTGAAAAGCTGTATCCAAGTTGAACATTTTTCAATCGGGCAAATGATCCGTCTTCAACGTAGTAAGAAGAGAACAAATTATTGCGTGTTGCTTCAGTAGTCACACGAGGATTTTCATTCGTTGATCCTTCACCAGTCCAACGGTCAACCATGTATCCTAATTGATTTGCATATGGTTGTTGACGCTCGTAGTTACGGATAATCTCTTGACCAATTGCCGAATAAATCATTCCTGAAAGGTCAAACGCTTTGTAGCGAACGTTGAATGAGAAACCGAAAGTAAAGTCTGGAATGGCTGAACCTAGGTAGGTTTTGTCACTATCGTCAGAAAAACTGATTTTTCCATCGCCGTTTTGATCAACAAAGATCAAGTCTCCTGGTTTTGCTCCGTCTTGCTCTGGTGCCGCATCGATTTGTGCTTGATTTTGGAAAACTCCTGCGGTTTGATAGCCAAAGAAATACCCAATTTCGTATCCTTCTTGAAAACGTGTAGCTACATCGCCTCCGACGCTAAATCCAGCACCTGGAATGTAATCTACGCCATCTGGAACTTTAGTTACCTTATTGGTGATGGTGGTTACGTTAAAATTCAAATCAGTGGAGAAATCTTTTTTCTTACGTAAATGGTAAGCAAACTCTAACTCAACTCCTTTGTTGGAAACATTTCCTGCATTGATAACAGGAGGATACCCACCTGGACCATATGAACCAATGATCGCTGTTACGTCTGGTTGGAACAATAAATCATTCGTGTTTTTGATGAAATAATTGGTCGTAAAGTCTAATTTTTTCCAGAATGTGAAGTCTGCACCAATGTTCAATTGACGCGTCGTTTCCCATTTTAAATCTGGGTTTGATGGACGTCCAATTGCGACACCTTGTGTGATTAAATCGTCGAAAACGTATACACCTTCTCCGTTTAATAGTCCGCGGTAAGCAAAGTTAGGAATCTGGTCATTTCCAGAAACACCGTAACTAATGCGAAGTTTCGCGTAGTCAATGAATTTCACTTTGAAGAAAGATTCTTCGGACATCAACCAACCTGCAGATGCAGTTGGGAAGATACCATAGCGACTATTTGCTCCAAATTTGCTTGATCCGTCACGTCTAATGATTCCGGAGAACATGTATTTTTCTTTAAAGCTATACTCCGCACGTAAGAATGAGGATACCAAACGTTCTGTAAACTCCCAAGAACTAACATTGTTTAAGTACCCACCTTGTGCTGTATTCGCTGAAATGTCTGCGTATGCAACGGAGTTATTTGGAATTCCGAACGCTGTTCCATTTAATGAATTTCCTTTTCTTTGGAAGATGGAAACACCTGCTGTACCTTTGATTTTGTGGTTTTCAGCGAAGGTTTTCTCGTAGTTTAAGAAGCTTTCGTAGGTTAAGTCAACGAATGTTGAACGCTCTTCATATACAGCTGCTCCACGGTTGATTTCTACTCCTGGTGCAAGTTCTACTGTCGGCGATTGTAAGTCATCGTTAAGTGCGGTGTTTGCATATTTACCATCTCCATACCAAACATTTACCATCTCCATACCAAACAAGGGGAGAAAATACTTTACCGTCAACGAAAGCGACGTTGTAGTTGAATCGATTGGTAAAGGATAAATGTTCATTGAATTCGTATACAAATTCCTCTTTACCAACAATTTTGTTTGCAGTGTTCCAATTGTATTGGTTCTGCATTTGTGCAATTGGATTGATGATATCACTCACTTCTTCCATGTACGAGAATTGTCCGTTTGGTTTACGAATAGGC
>JBEDJV010000049.1:0-10046 GCA_041172545.1 Bacteroidota bacterium
TTTATCAAATGGGTTCAAAACCATAACATTTGATTACAATTCGTACGGCGAAAAAATAATTATGGAGGATATTCAAGTATGGTCGCAAGGGAATTATACCTTAACCTATGATACCACATCTTTAGTTAATGGTGGAATTGTAACTATTACAGGCGTTGTTGATTCGATTGGAATTGGCGCATCCTTCCACAATGATTATGTGGTTGATAATATCTGTGTCGAATATGAAGCCGTAGGTTTGAGTGAAGAATTTTCATCCTCTTTTTCTATCTATCCCAATCCATCTGATGGACCACTTTTTATTTCATTGAAAGAAGGTAAACCCACCACTGTTGCAATTAGAAACAACTTGGGTCAACTTTTGACTTCTGAAAAAATAAATTCAGCAAATCAAATGGAGTTAGACTTGTCCCCATTTCCTTCAGGAATATACTTTATAGAACTTGAAGTGGATGACCAATTCATTACAAAAAAGGCAATTAAGAAATAAGGTCTAATCGTCACTTCGAAGTCAGCTTCAGCCCAACCAATGAAACTTTTATTTTTTACCCTTTTCATCACTTGTTTTCAGCTGATTATTTTTTCTCAATCGAATAAAAGTATATCCTTAAAACAAATTTGGGTAAATAGGGAAAATCCAATTCATCTTCGATTTAAAGCCTTAGATGATTACTACAATTTAAATCACTTACAATATCCCGATTCTGCACTGAGCTACATCGAATACCACATTAAATTAGCAACGACTGAAAAACAACCAACCCAGTTATTTGAAGCATATAAAAGAAAAGGAAACGTCCTAAGATTAAAGGGATTGTATCCACAAGCGATGCAAACCTATTCGAAAGCAGAAGAAATTGCAAAAACACTAAATAATAGTCTTTTTATCGCGGACATTTTAGGCAATAAAGGTAATATCTACGTTTATCAAAGAGATTATATTCTTGCCATTAACAATTTCTCCAAAGCATTAAATTCATATAAAGAAATTGGGGATGAAAAAGGCGTAAATCGAGCGATGACTAGTATTGGCAATGTTTTTCTTCTCATTCAGGATTACAAAAAAGCCTTAGAATATTTTGAACCCGTTAAGAAATCACTTGAGCTCAATAAAATCGAAGACAGAACGAAAGGAATCCTTCACACAAATATGGGTTGGGCATACTATAAATTAACAAATTGGGAAAAAGCAAAATCATGTTATTTGTCAGGACTAAAAATCCTGTTAAATGAAAAGGCACTATTTTATGTGGCAGATGTTTATTCCAATTTAGCGTTGTTATACAAAGACATTGGCCAACAAAAAGAAGCCCTACAATACGTTCAAAAAAGTATTGATCTTCATACCGAGCTCAAAAATTCAACGAGTGTTTTGGAAACAAAATTGATACTTGCAGATCTACTTGCTAAAGAACAACCACATAAAAGTTTAGAAATCAGCACAGAACTTGAATCGGAAATCGTGAATAGTAAGGATAACAAATTATTGTGCGATTTATATCGTGTACAATACAACTGTTATAAGCAATTGGGAAAATCAAATCTTGCACTTGCTAAATACGAGATTTATGTTCGCTATAACGATAGTCTTCAAAAGGAAATTAATGGTTTTAATGCCATTCGATTGGCATATGATAAAGATGTCGAAATGAAATTGGCTGATGTCGCTTTCCAGAATGAAGCAGAAAAAAAGGAAATCAGAATACATCAACTTAAACAAATCATCATTCTAGTTACGTCCTTCTTCATTGTGATTATAGTAGTTATTTTTTATATACAACGAACCAAACAAAAGAATAAACAGGAACGTGAAAAGCTTCTTAATGAAATTGAAAAATTAAAAAAAGAAGACAAACACAGAATAATTGACAATTCGAATGATTTTCAATTTAACAAAGTAATCGTTGAGCAATCAATCGGCCGAAAACTGAATGAAACCGACTGGAAAGTCTTAACGATTTTACTCGAAGACCCCACTTATTCAAATCGGGACATTGCAGAAAAAGCGTGTATGAGTATTGATGGTATAGGTTCATCTCTAAAACGGATGTATCTGTATTTTGAAATTAAAGAAACCAAATACCGAAAAATTGCTTTGATCCGAGAGGTTATTGACCGATCAAAATCGAAAAATGTAGATAAAAGCCCTGATTCACATATGTGAGTGCGTGTTTTCACCCGAAGGAGTGAAGTAGTTTCTGAGGTCTGATGGTAGTTTTGTACTAAATTTTAAAATTAAAAGTCATGAAAAAAACAACCTTATTTAAAAGTGTATTTTCCCTCATCTTATTTTTGAACCTATTTATTAGCACGTTTGCCCAAAGTACTGCCGCAGTTGATGGTAAATGGATTCCAGAAGGATTTCCAAATGTGTTATATATCCTGGAAGATGGGAAAAAGTATACCTATTATTGCTCTGGAAATCAAAACTGTGATTCACTTTATAATACATATGAAGCTGCAGACGGAAACCATATTCCAGGAGTGAATGATTTTACATTTATGAATGATACAATGACAGTTGACCTCAATTTTGGAAATTATTCAATAAGCCACATTACTTTTGAATGTGATAGCAACATATTGAACTTTAGTGTAAATAATTCCATCTGGGTTAGACTTGGAACCAATCTGAATGATTGTTTATCTGCAACGATTCAAGAAACTGTTTCAGAGTCAAATACCTATCATGATAACTGGGATTGTTGGTATAAATACAACGATAAATCTTATGATCTTTTAGGAAGAGAAATTGTTGATTTGGCAAACTATCCTGTAAATTCTATCTACATTAAAAACGGTAAGAAATACCTTAAAACTGAAGAATAGGGTTCAACCCTCCCAAATTAGGTTCCTCCCCTACACTGCAGCGGAGGATGATAGATATTGTTTTTTACTTGAAAAAGCCAGTCATCATGACTGGCTTTTTGTATTTCCAGAAATGTGATTAGAGAAATTTTATAACAAACATTGAGTTTGTTTTGCCACAACCTGCTAAATGTATTCAACATTCAGTGATATCTGTTCATCACTGTGGAACCTGCCTCATAATTTTGCTACAAAACAATGTAAATGAACACAATCCAAAAAAACAGGGAAACTTCCAATTCAAAAATTGGTCAACATCTATTCATCACAATGCTTGTCATTCAAGTTCTGTTTGCCAGTTTTATCGGTTTTTCGATGTTATTTTTACCACATTTAATTTTAGTTAACGGATTCAATCTTTCCTACTATCCGAGTATGCAGAATCTGACCATAGTCATTGGTATGCAAGTGCTATTTTCTGTGGTTGTTGCAATTCTTTCAATAGTGTGGATTAGAAGACAAAACATTTATGGCTTTTACTTAGGGACTTTCATTGGTATTTACAAAGTCTCCTTTGGTGTCGTTTCCTTTCTTTTCACCCAAACTATTGATGGTCTTTTGGTTGATTCAACAAGAGGCATACTAACACTGATTTTTGCGTATTTCGCCTTCAAAGAACTAAAAAAAATAAATCGTTAGTAAAATGAAAATCTGGAATTCAACACACATACCCGATCAAAAAGGAAAGGTAATTATCATAACCGGAGCCACAAGTGGGTTGGGCAAAGAAGCAGCAAGAGTGCTAGCCTCAAAAAATGCACAAGTTATATTAGCAGTGCGAAATATTGCTAAAGGTGAGCAATCAATTACAGAAATAAAACGAGAATTCCCTAGTGCCAATTTGGATGTAATCCAATTAGAATTGGATAGTCTGAAATCCATACATGCCTTTGCTACAAACGTTAAATCATCCTACAATCGGCTTGATGTATTAATTAACAATGCAGGAGTGATGTTGAGTCCATACTCCACAACTATAGACGGATTTGAAAACCAAATGGGGGTCAATCATCTTGGTCATTTTGCATTATCTGGACTTTTACTGCCACTTCTAATGGAAACCCCAGGTTCGAGAATTGTGGTTACTTCGAGTATGGCGCACAAATCAGGCAAAATAAATTTAGATGATATCAATTGGACTAACAGAAAATACCGTTCGATGCAAGCATATGCTGACAGTAAGCTAGCTAATTTATATTTTGCTTATGAACTTGGAAGAAAGTTACAAAATGTAAACAACACACCAATGGTTGTTGCTGCACATCCAGGACATGCCACCACTGAACTACAAAGACATAGTTTATTCTGGAGATTCATGAATCATGTATCAGGTCAAAAAGTCGAAAAAGGAATATTACCAACCTTACGTGCTGGCTTTGACGAAACGGCAAAAGTAGGAGACTATTATGGTCCATCAGGTTTTATGGAAGTTAAAGGAGAACCGGTATTGGTAAAATCAAATGCGTTATCGCACGATCAAACGATTGCCAAAAAACTCTGGGAAATTTCGGAGGAACTTACAAAGGTTAAATTTGCAATATGAATTTTATACACATTTCTTCCATTGCAGAACTTCATCAATTTATTGGAGGGTCAAAGCCTTTACACCCTCTAATAACTATAATTAGAGAATGGCCTGAAATGGATTTTGATTTTACTGGTGTTAAAATGACCGGTGACCTTTATATAATTGGTTTTAAAGGTGCAAATGGATCGATAGGTTATGGTCGCAATTCGTACGATTTTCAAGAAGGTACAATGGTGTATATTTCGCCTAATCAAGTATTGTCTTTTGATGAAACAGAAAAAGATCAAGGAAAAGGATGGACCATGTTCTTCCATCCAGATTTAATGCGAAATTCTGAGCTAGGAAACTCCATTCAGAAATTTGATTTTTTCAACTACACCCTTTCAGAATCCTTGCATATTTCTGAAAAAGAAAAACAAATCATAAACGGATTTGTCGATTTTATTGAAGCTGAATTACAACAGAATATTGACAAACATTCACAGAATTTGATTGTAGCAAATCTCTATTCATTACTTAAATATAGTCATCGGTTTTACGACAGACAGTTCAATACTCGGACAAACTTAAATAAGGATGTAATCATCCGATTTGAGCAGTTTCTAAAAGCTCATTTTGAGGAAGAAAATTCATCGGAGAAACATATTCCTACTGTTGTTGATTGCGGGAAGGCGATGAATATTTCACCAAAATACTTAAGTGACTTGTTAAGAAGTGAAACCGGAAGATCCGCAAAAGATCATATTCATGATTACATGATTGAAAAAGCGAAAAACATGTTACTTGGTTCAAGTAAATCTGTAAGTGAAATAGCATATTATCTAGGATTTGAATATCCACAACATTTTAGTAAACTCTTCAAATCAAAAACAGGATACAATCCGACAGTTTTTAGGAATTTAAATTAGAAAAACGAATTGAAGAAATTGCAATGTAAGTGGTGAGGGAGGATGCACTATGTTAATAACGTGATGTTTTTATCTCTAATCGGTTCGATTTCTCAGAATGAATTTCTGCTTAAGCTTTTAATGAGATGATACCTTGATAATCCAATTATTGATTTCTTGCGCAATTCGAGTTGGCTGGTCTTCCTGAACAAAATGTTTTCCTTTCCCTATGTACGCATCGGTATAGTTCTTGAAATTGCTTCGGGCATATTCAACTGCCTCCTTATTTATTAACCAACCTGGATAGGCATATAATAACAATATGGGTATTTCAGTCTGCTTTAATCTTTCTGCATACCAATTTTGCAATGCCATTTCATCATCAGGAAATTGACTTACACCCCTATTTGTAAAACTTGTTGGACCCGTTCCTTCCGACATAATCCTCCTTCTTGCCTTGTTCTCAAAAGGTTCGGTATAATTTTTCAATTCTTGCTTAGACAACCTTCTCTTAATGAGCATCTTCATGCTTCTTTTTAATAAAAAGTCTTTTTCTATCATCCATTTTTGCCTGGACTTTTCACTTTTCTGGACAAGACCAAACATTTTATGCTGTATCCAAGGTAGGTTATTATACCATTCTTGAGAAGGAAGAATAACGGCTTCAATTAAGGTTATTGAGTTTATCCTCGATTCATTTTTCATTGCGTAATATAACCCGAACATCGATCCTATATCATTTACCACAAGATTTACCTTTGCAATTTTCAAACTATCAAGAAAGCCACCTATTAAATTAACTTGTCTTAAAAAAGAATAATCCCCATTTTCAGGCATGGCAGATTTACCGTATCCAATAAAATCCAACGCAATTGACCTTTTATTATCAGGCATTTGTTTAATCACATTTCTCCACAAATATGAAGAAGTTGGAATTCCATGAAGAAATAGAAATACCTCGCCTTCACCTTTTTCATAAAAGTGTATGGTATCATTATTTACAACTTGATATCGACTTTCAAAAAGCACTACTTGACCTAGTTTCTTTTCCGGCCTCAACTTTTTTGAAGGATATAGTTTAGTTTGAGCAGTCAAGGCAACTGGATAAGCGATAGCAAATAGCGCTATTACGAACTGAGGTAAAAAACTTAATTTAATTTCTTTCATTTTATACTTTTAATTACTTTTGCAAAGTTAGTTACTAAAAGTAACCTTTGAAATATGTTACCATGAAGAAATCAAGTAACCCAAAAGAAACTAATGTTGAATATCAAGAAGTTGATATCAAAAAAAAGTTGGAAAAAATTTTCGACTATGATCCTTTAGTACCAATTGAAATCTGTCCAGTAAGGGATATTTTATCGATAGCATCTGATAAATGGAGTATTTTGATTGTATTATTTATTGGTGGACATAAAGTGTTAAGATTTGGTGATTTGAAAAGTTTAATACATGGAATATCTGCTAAAGTATTGACAGAACGATTACGGAATTTAGAAAAGGACGGTTATTTGAGTAGACAAGTTTTTCCAGAAGTTCCTGTCAGAGTAGAATATCAACTAACACCTTTTGGATTAAGGTATTTAGATAAATTAATCATTCTTTCCGAATGGATAAAAGACGAAATGGGTAATGTTATTCAATCAAGAAAACGCTACGAAATAAAATCAGATTCCCCAGAATTAACCATTTAACAACCAGGATCTCTACCTTCATGAAAAGTAAATTTTATGGAGGTATTACACATACTCGTTCGCGTTTCGACCCAGATCCAAGAGGATGATGGAACATCCTTAAAGACCCAACAGGAACAAGGGATAGAGTTGTCAAAGAAGTTGGGAATGAAATACCAAATTCACAATGAGGGTGGTACGTCATCAAGTAAGGATACCTTAGATAATCGTCCTGTGATGTTGAATCTATTAAAATTAATGGACGAGGGAGTTGTAAAACACTTATACGTCTATAATACCGATCGTATCAGTCGAAATCAATCCACATGGTACCTCATCCGTCAAAAAATGGTCAAGAATCAGGTGGTTCTTTACACTTCAAACGGTAAATACGATACGAGTGGAAGTATGGAAAACCTCATCCTAGGAATTCTATCTGAAGTCTCTCAATATGATAATAAGGTTAGAACTGAACGGTCTCGAATAGGTAAATTAGAGAAGGTTAAGAATAATTACTTCAGAGGAGGAGATCCACCATTTGGATATCGAATTGAAAAAGTACAAGGTGGTTCAAAATTGGTTATTGATGAAATTGAGTGTCAGTATGTCCAAAACATCTACAGATGGTACCATGAAGGAATTACCGTTAAGGAAATCAAACAACGATTGGAATCAGAAGGAATAAAGACAAGAAGAGGTAACAACCATTGGTCTTTGGGTTCCCTTCAATTGATGTTGAGGAATGACACCTATATCGGAATTGACGAATACTATGATAAGAAGTCTGGAACAAGAGTCAGAAACCAAATACCATCCATTGTTCCAGTAAAACTATTTGAAGAGGTTCAAAATAGAAGACTTCGTACCCTCAGAAGAAAGGGTCAGATGAACAGGACTTCACATGATTACCTGATTCGAGATATTATGTACTGTTCATGTGGTTCCCCCATTGGAGGTAGAACAAAACCTCACCAATCCATTCATCATTACTATTGTCCCTTATCTGAACGGAATTTCAACAAATCAAGACCGTTTGAAGAGACGTGTGAAATGAAACGATGTGTCAATATTCAACCTACGGAAGAATTGGTTTGGAACACCTTGGTTGATCTTCTTACCAATACCGAACAACTCAAAAATTCACTCGATAAAGTACTCACCCAAAACCCCGATTTCTCAGTACTAGTAAGGAAACAACGTCTTAAGTTGACCAGAAAAATTGAAGATCTTGAAAATGACCTAAAAAAGATAACAGAAGGAATAGTGGAATTGGAGAAAAAGAGGATACTAAATCAATTTCATACGGAAGATATCTACCTACAAATCAAGAAGAAATTGGATAAAGAATATAAGGAAATTCATCTAAAAATTGAAGACAATAAAAACCTTTTATCCTTTCATTATCAGAAGGATAAGTGGTATAAATCAATATCAGAGATTTCCAAGGTATTTACCAAAAACAAGACCTTTTCATTCCATCAGAAAAAGGATATTCTAACCCATTTCATCCACACCATTATATTATCATACAACAGTACCAAGAAGGTTCATGAATTACACCTTTTTCTTAAAATTCCATTGATTTTCGAGGGTATAAACCACCCATTTACTAAAAACGTCACAAAGAAAAACCTTCTGAAACCCTCTAAAAAACTGATAGACCAACCAAATGACCGTTCGTATTCCACCGTAGAGGTAAATTCTTCATTGGTTAATACTGATATTGTCATAGGTGAGAATATTACTTCTAACAAAGTTAAAAATAATAATCGATCCTATTATTTAACCATGGAAGTAAGGATCACTTCCTCGAACCTATGGTTATCCCACTACAGTGATTATCAGATGGAGTTGTATTCCATTATCTCTAATCTCCACGATAATCAGAACATGACCTTCAAACAGATAAGTGATCATCTCATTGAGAAAGGATATAAGACCCCAAGAGGGTATCCATTTACCCACAAACATACTTGGAGTATATACAACAAAAAGAATAGGTCAGATCAAAGGTTTGGTAGGTCATTCCAACCAGATATCATTGATGTTGGGTTGGATATCATCAATTATAATCCAAGTTAATACTATACCCTCTTCCTAGGGGGTACCCCCTATATCACCCCCCTCTGGTATACGATCATCGACGTCATCTAGGTACATCTGATGTTGTCCATGAAATTTTCCAGGAATATTTTTCCTTCCAACAGGTGAAGACTGGTTGATATGATAAAGGGTATGATCCCTTTAAAAACCCTAAATGGGGGTTATTTCATTATCTCATCAATTACATTAGGTCAAACAGATCAGTACATTAAAGGAACAAATAGTACAGTTAAATGGGGGTTATTGGGTCATTGTTATTTGACCCGAGATCTTTACCTTCCAGATCATGAAGACAATTAAAGAGATAACCAAATCACTTAAAGATGTTCTTAGTCCACAGGAGAGACTCTTTAGGTCATTGGTACATTACCTTATAATCAAAGGTAGAAGTATTATCCTGTACGATGAGGATAGGTTTAAAGAGTATCTCTTGTCCATTGAAGGGGGAGAAACTGATATGTACAAGTTCCTCATTCAAAGGAGACATGAGTTTATGATGAATGTGGAAGATCTTGTTTTAAAAAGAATATCGAGATGATAAATCAGAAGTGTACTTCAAATAAGGATAATTTTTTTAGTCATTCATACCCGAAAAAGATCTTAAATGACGTTGTTTAACTTGAAAAATAGGATTAAATGGACAGTAACTCAAAAATGGGAGGAATTATGAAGGTGAAATAAAACGAAATGTAGAAATCTTGTCAACCCAAATTTTCCATAGAGTTCATAGTCGTTTAATGATCTTAAATAATCTTCATTTGAATTGAGAACACAACTGAAATACTTTAAATCATGTTCATCTAAATTGGGACGATGAGAAATGTAATGAACTAGATATTTTTCAACTTGTTCTTTTCTCATTCCACGATCGACTCCCTTATCTTAACGGATAAATCCACAATCACCATTACGTCTAGATCTACTGAATTGTATTCTGGATTCACCATTAAAAAGGATTTTAATGGAATTTGAACTTGAAAAATCTCC
>JBEDJV010000050.1:0-9058 GCA_041172545.1 Bacteroidota bacterium
TAGATACGTGCAATACCATCTCCTACTTGAAGAACGGTACCTACTTCTTGTAATTCTGCTTCAGAGCGAAATCCAGAAAGTTGTTCTCTTAAAATTGCGGAAACTTCTGCTGGTTTGATATCTGCCATGTTTACTTTATTTAATGTGTCGTTTGACTATTTTACTAATTCTTGTTTTAATCGATTCAATTGATTTGAAACGGATGCATCAATTTGGTGGTCACCCATACGGACAATAAATCCACCAATTAACGATTCATCTACATTTTCAGTAATTTCTAATGTACCTTTTATAGATGCACTAATTTTGGATGTGATTTGATCCTTTGTATGAGCATCCAATGTTTTCGCGCTGATAATTGTTACTGGAACAATTCCTCTGTGTTCTTTCAACTGCGTTAAAAAAGCACTTGCGATTTCCGTGATCAATGACTCTCTTCTATTCGTTGCTACCATTTCTAAAAAGGAAATGGATAAAGCATCAAAGTTTCCAAAGATAGATTTGATGACCTCTAGTTTTTTATCCACCTTAATTAAAGGAGAACTTAAAAACACTTGGAAGTCATGCGCCTCGTTAGCAACCGTAATAATTTGTTGCATGTTATTTTCAATAACCTCGATTTTTTGCTGATCTAAGGCTAATTCTAATAACGCTTTCGCGTAACGTCCTGCTGCTTTCGTTGATTTCATTTGATTAGTTCATTTGAATATCACCAGCAAGTTTTTCTGCTAATGCTTTTTGTTTTTCATCCGATGCCAATTCACCACGAACAACTTTCTCAGCGATTTCAACTGCCAACGTTGCTACGTGTGATTTGATTTCAGCGATTGCCGCTGCTTTTTCGCTATTAATGTTCAATCGTGCTGATTCAACAATTTTTTGCGCTTCCACTTTTGATTTTGATTTCGCTTCCTCAATCATATGACTAGCCGCTTCTTTCGCTTCCTTCAAGATGGAATCACGTTCAGCACGTGCTTCTTTCAAGATTTGGTCGTTTTCAGCTTTTAAAGCTTTCATTTCAGCTTGTGTTTTTACAGCCAATTCTAACGCTTCAGAAATTTTTTGCTCACGTGCATTTACAGCATTCAAAATAGGTTTCCAAGCAAACTTTGCTAATAAAAACAATAGACAGCAAAAAACGATTCCTGTCCAGAATAACAAACCTAAGTCGGGTATAATTAAATCCATTTTCTTTTAATTAAGAGTTAAATATAAAGGTAGTTGAAACCAACCGTTCCAACTACCTTTAAAGATTTATGCTTTCGCGCCTAGTAGACCAACTACTACACCGAATAACGCAACACCTTCAATAAGTGCCGCTGCAATAATCATCGCCGTTTGAATTTTTCCAGATGCTTCTGGATTACGAGCGATACCTTCTACTGCAGAACCACCGATTCTACCAATACCTAGACCTGCGCCTAAAACTGCTAAACCAGCACCGATTGCTGCAATACTACCGAACATTCCTGTCATTATATTTGAATTAAAAGGTTACTAAATTAATGATGCGCTTCTTCTACAGCAGCTCCGATAAACAATGCAGAAAGCATCGCAAATAAGAATCCTTGTAAAAACGCAACTAAAACTTCCAACACGGAAATAAACAAAGCCATCGGAACAGATAATCCTGCCCAGTATGCACTTTTATTTACGAAGATGATGGAAATCAATGCTAAAACAATAATGTGTCCTGCTGTAATGTTCGCGAACAAACGAATCATCAAGGCAAATGGTTTTGTGAAGATACCAATGATCTCAATTGGCATCATGAAGAATTTCATTGGAACTGGAACACCTGGCATCCAGAAAATGTGTCCCCAATAGTTTTTGTTTCCTGAGAACAAGGTCACTAACAAGGTACAAACGGCTAAGAACAAGGTCACTGTAATGTTTCCTGTTAAATTCGCTCCTCCAGGTAAGAATGGAACCAATCCTAGCATATTGTTGAACCAGATAAAGAAGAAAATCGTCAATAAGTAAGGAACGTATTTTTCGTATTTGTGGTGATCGATATTTGCTTTGGCAATGTCGTCACGAACCATCACAATAATTGGCTCGAAAAATTTCGCCAATCCTTTTGGTGCAACAGCTCCGTTTTTACGGTAGAATCTCGCCACACTAAACATCACGATTAACACTAAAAAAGCTCCCATTAAAAGAGACATCACGTTTTTAGTAATAGAGAAATCTAAAGGTTGAGCATTGTGAGGATGTTCACCATCGAAGTGTAATTCACCTGCTTCGTTTAATTTGTAAATTTCTTCGTGGTACATAGCGTATCCTGCTGCAGGACCAACGCCTTTAACGTAATGTAAACTTGCGCCTTGTTCTTTGCTTTCCACCTCAACTGCTTCACCATGGTAAAAATGACTTGAACTAAAGGTTTTTAAGCCATTATCCATTAAAATAATAGGTAAATAGATGCTTGTACCACCATGCTCAGGACCAAAAAGATGCCATTCGTGCGCATCTTTAATGTGATGCATGATCATTTCACTAACGTTAAATTCTTTTTCTTCATTAGCGAAAGTGAATCCAGACATTCCTACGAAGGCAAGTAAAACAGCGACTTTTCGCATGAAAAATGAAAGTTTGCTCAAATGTTGCATTAGCGATTCTTAAAATTTTTTGCAAAGTTAGGCAAACTTTCTAAAGAAACAACTTAATTTTTGAACAAATCAACTACGAGTTTTCCTCATTTTCTTGTAAAACTGGATTCCGATCATTAACAGAATGGCTACACCGAAGAAACCTAGTGTTCCGTAAATCCAATTCATGGAACTTTTCATACTCACTAGAAACACAATCGCTACCAAAAACAAGGTGGCAACTTCATTCCACAACCTAAGTTTTCCGGATGTCCAAGTAATGGTTCGCAATTGACATTGCTTCATCATCCTCTGACTATAAAAATGGTAAATGAGCAGTAATCCAACGAATGCTAACTTCAAATGCATCCACGGTTGTGATAAGTAGTATTCAGGTTGATCAACAATCATGATGGTTCCAAAAACAACGGTTAAAACCATCGCTGGTGTCGTAATGATCCACCACAATCTTTTTTGCATCACCTCAAATTGTTCTTGAAGAATGCTTTTTTTAGGTTCTTCTTGGTCATTGGCTTCCACGAAATAGATGAATAAGCGGACCATGTAGAAGAGTCCAGCAAACCAACTGACCATAAAAATAATGTGCAATGCTTTGATGTATAACATACGTACAAAAGTAATGGAATCAACTTGGATTCCGGGTATATTTGTATTTTCGTTGTCGAATTATTTTGCAGCGCAATCCATTTTTAGATGAAACAGGTTTTATTCACTTCCCTTTTCTTGTTCACTGTTTATCAAGCCATAGGACAGGAAAAACTTTTATCCTTAGATGGAACATATCAAAATAATAATTTGGTGGTATACAACCCGCCTCAGTCTGACGGATTTGGATTTTGCGTCACCAAGGTTTTAGTGAATGGGGAAATTTTACCCGCGGCAATTCAATCCGCACATTTTGAAATCAATTTTCAACTCTTCCAATTAAAAGTTGGGGAAAATGTCTTCGTGGTTTTGGAACATGCACTTGGTTGTCAGCCTCGATTTATGAATCCGGAAATTCTATTGCCAAAAAGCACCTTCCGCTGTACATCTATCAATGCGGACAAAACGGGCATGATTCATTGGACCACTACTGAAGAGGCTGGATCCTTGGATTTTATCATTGAACAATACCGCTGGAACAGGTGGGTAGAAGTTGGACAAGTCAAAGGAAAGGGGACAAAGCAATCAAATGCGTACCAATTTCAAATCACCCCACATTCTGGAAAAAATCAAATTCGTGTTTCGCAACTAGATAATTCAGGTGAAAAAAGAAGTTCTCAGGCCGTTTTTTTTAATTCCGGACTCTCCTCTCTAAAAATAAGCCCGACGAAAGTTCGAGACAATTTATACTTCAAAGTGGGAACGAAGGAAATGAAAACAAAATTCGAAGTATACGACGCCTACGGAAACTTACTCAAAGTGGGATTCGCGAGCATGGTGGATTGTACCAACTTAGTAAGTGGAGTATATTTTATCAACTTCGATAATCAAACGGAAAAATTCATCAAAATCGCCGAATAATGAAACGCATTGAACACCTTGGAATCGCTGTTAAAAGTCTGGAAGAGTCCATTCCGATGTATGAAGCCCTACTAAACACGACCTGTTACAAACGTGAAGGTGTTGCATCTGAAGGCGTGATGACAGCTTTTTTTCAAATCGGAGAATCGAAAATTGAATTACTCGAAGCAACGAACGAAGACTCTCCGATTGCGAAGTTTTTGGCAAAAAATGGACAAGGATTTCACCATGTAGCGTTTGAAGTGGAAAACATAGAAGCAGAAATTACGCGTCTTCAACAAGCTGGATTTCAATTGATCCACGAAGTAGCGAAAGATGGCGCTGATAACAAACGCATCGCATTTCTACATCCGAAATCTACTGGATCGCTGTTGGTGGAGATTTGTCAGGAAAAAAGCGCGTAAAAGTCCGAGGGGTTTTCGTAAAAATGCGTTTGAAGTCCTGCGGAAATCGCTCCAGCTATGTGTTGTGGACTATCATCAATAAACAAGACCTTTTCCGGTAGAACATCTAACTGCTCGCATACCCAACGAAAGGTTGCAACATCTGGTTTGCGCTGGTGAATTTTATGCGACAGAAATACTTTTTCAAATAAGGAGTCAAATACCAAACTACTTGCTTTTTCCCAAGCGCGTTTCACCTGAACCATGTGCAGTTCATTGGTATTGCTCAACAAAGCGATTCGCTGTTGCTTTGATAAGCGCTCCAATAGTGCAATTTTTTCATTTGGAAATCCACCAATCATGGCATTCCACGCGTGCACAACTTCATTTGGAGAGGTGCCTTTTTGTGTAATTGGCACTAATTTATTGATGAAATGTTGCGCAGAAATTTGTCCAGTTTCGAAGTGGTCAAATAATTGATTTTGCTGAAATTGTGTGTATTGTTCGTGAAAGTCGTCAACACCAAGACGGACAAACGCGTTTTCAGTAGCCTGATAATCAATGTCTATAAGAACTCCGCCTAGGTCGAATAAAATAAGTTCGATGTCTTTCATAACACGAAGATACAGCCTTCACGTGTTATTTGAATGTATTCTAAATAATCTTACGTGACATTTCCATGACATTACAACTTTAGTAGGCATGTACTTTTGTTGTCAAAGATACTTATTGTGTTGAAGGACCTACATATTATCGCATTTACGCATAGAAATTTAGACGTCAATAAAATTGGTTTGCTTCATATTGAAAAGGAGGACCAATTAGATCAACTAAGTGGCGTAAAAAAGGAATTAGAACTGGATGAACTTCAGTTTCTTTCGACTTGTAATCGTGTAGAAATCACCTTCGTTAAACAACACAAACTTGATGCGGACTATGTCCATCAAATTTTATCACTCATCTATCCGAAATTAGTTCCAATTCAATTGGAAGAGTTTGTGCATCGTGCAGAAACGTATTCGGGGAAAGATGCCGTGAAACATGCTTTATCCGTTGCCTCATCGATTGACTCCATGATTGTTGGTGAACGTGAAATCATTACGCAAGTGCGCATGGCATTTGAACATTGCAGAGACTTGGGGTTCACGGGTGATTTTATTCGCCTTTTGATGAAACAAGTGATTCAATGTGCCAAACAAGTTTACACGGAAACGTCCATTTCTACGAAACCCGTTTCGGTCGTTTCCTTGGCCTATCACCACATGAAAAAAATGAACATCCCCTTGGATGCACGCATTTTAATCGTTGGTGCCGGTGTAACGAACACCACCATGTGTCGCTTTTTGAAAAAACATGGATTCCGTAATTTTCATGTCTTCAATCGCACACTTGAGCGCGCAGAGAAATTGTCGAATGAAATCAAAGGAACGGCATACGCTCTTACCGAATTAGACAACTTCGATAAAGGATTTGATGTCATTATTACATGTACTGCTGCGAAGCACCACGTTTTGACACCCGAATTATATTCTTTCCTATTACAAGATGAAACACATGAACGTGTGATTATCGATTTAGCTATTCCGCAAGATTTAGATGCATCCATTTTGGACGCACATCCAATCAACTATTTATCCATCGAATACTTGCAAAAGATCTCTAACGAAAACTTGAAAGAGCGTTCGAAAGAAATCCTTCACGTAGAGAAAATCATTGCCGATTCCTTGGAAGCATTTCAACAGCTATTCAAGGAGCGCAAAGTAGAAATTGCCATGAAAGATGTTCCTCAACAAGTGAAGGAAATCAGAAACATGGCGTATGAGACTGTTTTTCGTGAGGACCTCGATCAGTTAGATCCTCAAGCAAAAGAAGTATTGGATAAAATCATCGGATACATGGAAAAGAAATACATCAGTGGTCCCATGAAATTAGCCAAAGAAATCATTTTAAAAAATGCAAACTAATCCAAAAATCCGCATTGGGACACGTGGTAGTGACCTCGCTTTGTGGCAAGCTCATTTCGTTCGTCGCCAATTGGAAGAAATTGGATGTGATGTTAGCATTCAAATCATCGTCACTCAAGGCGACCGAATTCAAGATTTGAGTTTCGATAAACTCGAAGGGAAAGGATTTTTCACCAAAGAAATTGAACAAGCCTTACTCAATGGAGAGGTTGATTTAGCGGTGCATTCACACAAGGATTTAGAAACCACACAACCAGAAGGATTGCACATTGCTGCGGTTTCCTACCGCGAAGATGCTTCTGAATTGTTGTTGATGCGCAAAAGTGCTACCGACAGCAATGAACCTTGGAACTTGAAAAAGAATGCCAACATTGGAACTTCTTCCGCTCGACGCAAAGCGCAAATTTTGGCACAGCGTCCAGATTTGGAAATCAAAGAATTACGAGGAAATGTTCCGACGCGCATCGATAAACTGCGCCAAGGACAATACGACGCGATTTTGTTAGCGCGTGCTGGTGTCTTGCGATTAGAATTAGACTTATCGGATTTAGAAACCATCGTTTTAGACCCTACTTCGTTTATCCCGGCTCCAGCTCAAGGCGTCCTTGGACTCCAAACAAGAGTTGATGATGCCGTATCCACAGAAATCCTTCAGAAATTACACCATGCTGATGTCGCGAAACGCATCGGACTAGAGCGTTCTGTTCTACGTCAAATGGATGGTGGATGTCAATTGCCATTAGGCGTTTTCTGTACAGGAAATCACGTTCATGTTTCATTTTCAACAGCAGCGACAAGCGCGGCAACGAATTCCGTTTACGATTACGTAGAAGGAAAGGAAGTGGAACTCGCTCAACACATTGTTCAGGATTTAAAAAAGTGACTCCAAGAGCCATCTTTATTTCTCGGTCAGTAGATCAAATAGGAGACCAATTGCGGCAATTTGAAGCAAGAGGAGGCAAACTTTACGCACAATCACTCATCGCATTTGAAGAAATTAAAAACGAAACAGCACCTACATGTGATGTCGTCTTTTTTTCGAGCATTCGAGCAGCCGATTACTTTTTAACAGACCATGTGAAACCGAAGGCACTGTTCGCATGTGCAGGTCTAGAAACGGCACGTAAACTTTCGGAACGATATCAAATAACATGTGATTTTGTGTCAGAAGAAGCGGGAAATCCAATGAATGCGGCCTTCGCTTTTCAATCGTGGTTAAAAGAGCGAACCGTTCTTTTCCCCTTGAGTGAGCAAAGTTTACATACCTATGCTTCGCTTATACCAACGCCGCAAAAAGCGGTACTGTATGTGTATCGAACCTTGACAAATCCGATGGTCATTCCACCGTGTGATTATTATGTGTTTTCAAGTCCAAGTAATGTTCGCGCTTTCTTGGAGGTGAATGTTCTACCTGACTCTGCACGTTGCATCGCTTGGGGACATTCCACTGAATCAACGTTAATCGCGCAACAAATTACTGTTCATCATTGCTTGAAAGAAGGATCGATTCAAGAATTGGATGCGTACTTCCAGGACCATGTTTTTAATTCCTTTGACCAATGAAATTCGAATTCAACGATGTGATTACCTCGGAATTGGTTCAGTTGTTGGAGCAAACTACCTTGGGAACAAATGGCGCGATGTACCGACATTTAGATGTAACTGAACGAATATATCAGACGGATGCACCCTTAAGTTTTTCGCTGCGAAGGAATGAGCATCTATTGGCAAACATTACTTTTTGCAAGCGCGATTTCGGTTTGTATTTGCGTTATTTTGCTTTCGATAAACGTTTTCAGTCTGCAGGTAAGGCACGTCAAACCATGCATAAATCAGCCTTAAAACAGGAAATCGAGGGGGTATTTCAACGTGTTACTACTGAAAATCCAGGTAGTTTGGACATGTGTTATGCGTACATCGATGCACGCAATGCACGAAGTAAATGGATGAGTGAGCAATTTGGATTTCAAACGAAAGCCAAACTCGCTTCGCAATCCTTTAGCCGACGTTATCCGAAGAAATCTGGGCGCATCTCCAAGGAGGTCCCAACAGATGAACATTTATCACTCATCAAAAGTAATTACGGTCACTATACCGCGTATTTTGATCATTACTTAAAGCAAGGGGAAGTACACTGCTTGCGTTCTTCAGATGGAATGAAAGCCTTGCCGTTTATTCCCGTGTTAAGGAAAATGGTTCAGGTGAAAAAACACCAGTTTTTAGTTCCGGAAGCGGTGTGTGTGGCGGGCAAGAACCCCAAACTTTTAACAGAATTTTTAGAGGGTGTGTTACACATGGAAGAACGTCATACCATGCTTTGGTGGATGGATGAACGGGATGAATTGTATGTTCAAGTTAAGGAACAGGTAAATTGGGGAATCTTACATCAGATTCTTGGTGTTGCACCTGTGGATGTCGTGATTCGAGGTGACTTCAATCCCAAGGAGCCAATGTTCATCGCTGCCTTCGATATGATTTAAGAAATTATCGTCTGGAATCAATTAAACGCTCAATCACCATCGCAGTAATTCGCTTATCGAAATCGGATTTATTCAGTTGGTATTGTTGAAATTCCTCACTTGTCATCAGTCCG
>JBEDJV010000051.1:0-10276 GCA_041172545.1 Bacteroidota bacterium
GCTACTTGAGGTTGATTGATGATCGGTGTTCCCATCACGTTTCCAAAAGATCCAACGTTCGTCACGGTATACGTTCCTCCTTGAATATCTTCTGGTTTCAATTTGTTGTTTCGAGCACTATCCGCTAGTCCATTTACTGCTTTCGTAATACCAACAAGGTTTAATTGATCCGCATTTTTGATCACAGGAACGATCAAGTTTCCTGATGGAAGTGCGGTCGCCATACCGATGTTGATATCCTTGCGTTTGATGATCGTCGTTCCCGAAACAGAAACGTTGATCATTGGGAAGTCTTTAATGGCTTTCACAATCGCCTCAATTAAAATCGGCGTGTATGTGATATTTTGTCCTTCGCGTTGTTTGAAGGTGTTTTTAATTTTTTCTCTCCATTTCACGATGTTCGTCACATCCGCTTCCACATATGAGGTCACGTGTGGAGAAACGTGAACAGACATCACCATATGGTCTGCAATCAGTTTACGCATACGATCCATCTCGATGATTTCATCACCTGGATTTGGTAAAACGATTGGTTCCTTCACATTCATAAAGGCAGCCGTTGATGACGCGTTCACTACTGGTGCGGCTGTTGATGCGGCAACTGGCGTTGCTTTTGTTGTTGGTGCGGCAGCAGCAACAGGTGCTGAACCACGGTTTGCTAAGTATGAAATGACATCTTTTTTCGTCACACGTCCATCTTGACCTGTTCCAGAAATTGCTTCCAATTCACTTGCTGAAATCCCTTCTTTCTCTGCGATGTTTCTTACAAGAGGAGAAAAGAACTTTCCACCTGTTCCGTTTTTAGGAATTGAAGTGGTTTCCGTGGAAGTGGAAACTGGAGCAGCTACCGCTGCAGCTGGGCTAGCTGACTCTGTCACAACTGGTGCTTCTTCTTTTGCAGTTGGAGCAACACTTGCTCCACCATCCGTAGATAAAATCGCAATCACATCGCCCACTTGAGCTACTTGATCTTTCTCGAACAAGATTTTAACTAATGTTCCAGCTCCTTCAGAAGGTAGTTCATTGTCAACTTTGTCGGTTGCGACCTCTACTAAAGGTTCGTCCATTGCAACTGAATCGCCTATGTTTTTTAACCAATTGGTAATGGTAGCCTCTGTCACACTTTCTCCCATTTTGGGAAGACGGATTTCTATTTCTGCCATAGTATACGTGTAAATTGATGTCTTTTACTTGGACGCGAAGTTAGTGAAAAATTGTGCAAATCGTAAAATTAGTTGCGGTCGAGTGCACGGAAATTTCGAAGGATACTGCGAATATCGAACAGTGGCGTGTAATCACGCGAGTAAATGAGGAAGAATCGCTCTCGGTCTTCTTTGCTCGATAAGTGCAAGTGATCGAAGGGACCAATGATACTTTGTTTTTGTGTTGATTTGCTAATCGCTTCGGAATCAGTGTATCCGACAAATGTTTTTCGTCCGATCAACACGGATCCAATGTTTTGAAGGAAACGATTTTTTTGTGGATAGAACCAAATCAGTAGGGGACTTCCAAGCAAGAAAACAAAGGCGAAGCTCACGTCTATTAATCGTTTGACACGTTTGTTTTCGGGATGACTCAGCGAATTAAAATTCAACACATACAATTCACCTGCACGATCAATGGAGTTACTTCCAATCAAAAAGCTAGTGTCTGGTTGTGCAATTTTGAATTCTAAATCCTGTCCAGATGTTTGGGTCATCCAATGAATGATTTCCGAAGAACTTAAGGTCTTTGCAGAGAAAATTACCTCGTTGATGCGGTGAATGGAAACGATTTCATTCAGTTGATTTATGTTGCCAATGCTCCCGTCAAATTTTTCAGTGTTGGAGATTCCAAAGATGGAATCAATCTGTGGATAGGTATTTTCTAACAACATTTTAATGCGCTGGTATTCTTGCTCGTCTCCAATAATCGCAAAACGTTTTTTTGGCAACTTCGCGAGTCCAATATGTCCTTTAAACACCAACTCAAACAAGAAACGCACAACGAAATAACTAAAAATAAATAGGACTGCACCTAGTAAAATGTACAAGCGGGAAAACTGCCATTCCTTAGGCAAAAGTGCGTAAATGGTTAAAATGAAGATGGTTCCGAAAAATACGGACTTGAAGATGAGTCGGTGACGACTGCCTTTGTCGTAAATACCAAAAACAAGTGCGGAAAGCATCCAAATCACGGCGTAACTCGGAATCATCCAATGCCAAGCAATTTCAGGGAATTCAATGTCCTTGACCTTCCATCGCTCCGCTAGTAAATACAGTCCACCAAGACTTACTGCTAAATCCACCGCTGGAAAAGAAATCCGTTCGATGAATCGGCGAACAATCGACAGCGAAGCCCGCATGTAAATGGCTAAATGTATCGCGAAAGAGAAAAGTTTGGCGTTGTTTTGAGAAAAGTGTTTTTTCGCAAAGATGACCATCGCTTTGTAAAAGATAAAAACGTAATTGACCGAACTTTTTTTCGTGCTCTCGCCTTTGTAATGAATGATTTTCGTTTCGGGGAAATAATAGTTTTTATAGCCACCTTGTTGAATGCGGTAGGACAAATCGATGTCCTCACCGTACATAAAGAAAGTCTCATCCAATAAACCCACTTTATCCAAGGTTTCTTTGCGCATCAGCATAAACGCGCCACTCAGGACATCCACTTCATTTGTCTCAAATTCACTCAAATATCCGAGGTGATAACGACCAAAGCGTTTGGATTTCGGTAAAATTTTAGAAAGTCCAAAAATCTTGTAAAAGGCAACCATTGGTGTGGGGAGTCCACGCTTGGACTCAGGAAGAAAACGTCCTTTTCCATCCACCATTCGGACTCCGAGTCCACCTCCTTGCGGATGTTCGTCCATAAACGCTACAACCTTATCAAATGTATCTTCCTCTACAACGGTATCGGGATTCAAAAGCAAGATGTAACGCGCATCCGATAAAACAATGGCTTGGTTATTGGCACTGGAGAATCCAACATTTTCCTTGTTGGCGATGCAGTGTAGTTCAGGAAATTTGGTTTGTACCATTTCCACGGAACCGTCTACGCTGTTGTTGTCCACGACAAACACTTGTACCTTCAGGTTTTTACTGGCAGCGAGTACCGAGTTCAAACATTGTTCTAGGAAGTATGCGACATTGTAATTGACAATGACGACACTTAAATCATATGTAGGACGAGCATTAGCCATTCACCAATGCAATGCAAGAAATTTCAATATTCACATCAAGAGGTAAACGTGCGACTTCAACCGTTTCGCGAGCTGGTGGAACACCTTGGAAATACGAAGCGTAAATGCCATTCACCGCTTGAAAGTCGGATAAGTCTTTGAGAAAAATGCTCGTTTTAACAACATGTTCAAACGTTAATCCGGCTTCTGAAAGTAAGGCTTCGATGTTTTTCATCACGCGATGCGTTGCTTCTTCGATGCTATTCATTTCCAATTGACCAGTCGATGGATTCAAGGGAATCTGTCCACTCACAAACAACATTCCACCCGCTAAAATCGCTTGACTGTAGGGTCCAACAGGAGCTGGAGCATTTGGTATTTGAATGGCTTTTTTCATGGAATTTTAGATTTCAATTGGATTAAGCGATTTTTTCTACTTTTGCAAAGTAACAAAAATCAATGAACGTGAAGGTAGTACTGGTGGATTTTTATGATTCTTTTACCTTCAATTTGGTGCATTACTTGGAGCAATTAGACGCAGAAGTAACGGTAATTCGCCACGATTATTTGAACTTAGCCGAAATAAATTCCTACGATGCGATTGTCTTGTCCCCCGGACCAGGCTTGCCGAATGAAAAAGTAAATTTACAGGCCTTGTTACAGGAATTCGTTGGAGTCAAACCGATTCTAGGAGTCTGTCTAGGCATGCAAGCGTTGGCGGAACACATCGGCGGAACATTGGTCAATCAAGAATGGGTGAAACATGGCGTACAAGAAATGTTGAGTGTTAGTAGTCATTCCGGCTTGTTTGCAACCTTGCCTAGCCATTTTCAGGTTGGACTTTATCATAGTTGGAAAGTGGAAGGATTGTCACTATTACAAACGGCGGCAACATCCTCCGGTGTCTGTATGTCCATCGAAGACCCAACAAAAAAACTTTACGGGGTTCAGTTTCATCCGGAGTCCATTTTGACAGAACACGGACTGACCTTATTGTCGAACTTTTTAATATGTGCACGACTATGAAACGATTGATTATTTTGAGTTTTTGTTTATTCTGCCTGCAATTTATTGGAAAAACGCAAAGTTGCTTGGGCTTGTGGATTACTATCGATGACGAAAGTGGATTGAAAAAATCCATTGTCGAATTGTATAAAAAGGACGGGAAAATGTACGGGAAAGTCGTTTATATCTACAAAAGAGGAAAAGATGGACCACATTCCTTGTGCGATCACTGTGAAGGAAGCCTCAAAAACAAACCGGTCATGGGAATGCAAATCGTGAAAAACATGAATTGGGATGGATCTGAATGGGCGGGAGGAACCATTTTAGACCCCGATAACGGAAAAGTCTATGATGCAAAGATTTGGATCAATGCCGAAAATCATGCTAAACTCAATGTCCGTGGGTATATCGGCCCCTTCTTTCGTACCCAAACGTGGATAAAAACAGAAAAAATTCCAGAGGATTAAAACTTTTTCACAACTGTTTTGTTTAATGTTTTGTATCAAAAAAGAATCAAACGTTAAACAAAATGAAATTATTCCTTACCCTCTTATTCTCCTTATTCCTGATTAGCGGATTCCAAGCACAAAATGGTTTGGTGCGTGGACGTGTCTTCAATGCACAAACAAATGCTTCCGTTGAAGGCGCGAAAGTACAAATCATCGAACTTACTAAAGGAACGATTACTAAAGCGGATGGTACCTTTGAACTGACGGGATTAAAACCAGGAGTTTATACCTTTAAGGCCGTTTCCATTGGCTACAAAGAACTCTTGATTAATGAAATCACGGTGACGAATGCGCGAGCAGTGGACTTAGATTTTGCGCTAGAGGAATTAGTGAGTAACCAAAAAGAAGTCGTGGTGAAAGCATCTCCTTTTGTGCGTAAAGCGGAATCACCCAATTCCTTAAAAACCTTGAATGCTACGGAAATTGAACGTCTACCCGGTGCAAATCGCGACGTGAGTCGTGTGATTGCGGCCTTGCCAGGAGTCGCTTCGAGAGCAACCTTCCGTAACGACATCATCATTCGTGGTGGTTCACCAGGAGAGAACAAATTTTACTTAGATGGAATTGAAGTTCCAAACATCAATCACTTTGCGACGCAGGGGAGTAGTGGAGGTCCGGTTGGATTATTGAATGTGAATTTCATTCGTGAAGTCGATTTTTATTCAGGAGCCTTTCCGGCGAATCGTGCGAATGGACTGAGTTCGGTATTGGCATTTAAACAAAAAGATGGAAACAAAGACGGATTAATCACCAACTTCTCCTTGGGTTCCAGTGATGCTGGATTGACTTTCGATGGTCCATTGGGGAAGAAAGCCGATTTCATTTTTTCGGCACGTAAGTCCTATTTACAGTTCTTGTTTATGGCGCTGAAGTTGCCAATTTTACCGTCGTACAACGATAGTCAATTCAAAATCAATTACAAGGTAAACGACAAAAACAAAGTGACCATCATTGGATTGGGTGCCTTAGATAACTTCAGCTTGAATACGGGAGTGAATGCAACGATTACCGATTCATCCGCGATTGAATATAACAATTTCATCATCAAGAATTTGCCGATTCAGAATCAGTGGAATTACACGATGGGTGTGAATTGGATTCACTACGCTAAAAATTCCTATCAGAATTTTGTCGCAAGTAGAAATATGTTGAATAATACTGCTTATCGTTATAAAGACTTAATCGAAACACCAGCAAATTTACTTCAAGATTATCGCTCGTTCGAAGCAGAGAATAAATTCCGTTTTGAGCATACCTACACGAAGAATGGATGGAAGGTAAATGCTGGATTTGCCTACGAATATGCACGTTATTTTTCTTCAACGTACAATAAAATCACGATTCAAGGTGCACCTGTAACGATTGACTTCAAATCGAATTTGTTTTTAAGTAAAATGGCAGCGTTTGGACAAGTCAGTAAAGCATTCTTCAAGGAGCGTTTAAATGCTTCCTTGGGATTGCGAACGGATTTCTCCAATTATTCAAAAAGCATGATGAATCCATTGGATCAGTTGTCTCCAAGTTTGGCCTTGTCTTACCGTCTGACGGAACAAATTTCCTTGAACGGAAGTATTGCTCGATACCATCAATTGCCTTCCTACACGATTTTGGGTTATCGAAATGCACAAGGGACCTTAGTGAATCAACAAAATGAAGTGAAGTACATCCAAGCGGATCATTTTGTCATTGGTAGTGAATTCTTGACAAAAATGAACTCCCGATTTACCTTAGAAGGATTTTATAAAAAATACAACCGATACCCATTCTCTTTGAAGGACTCCTTGTGTTTAGCAAACGTTGGTTCCGATTTCGGGGTCATTGGAAACGAAGAAGTGAAGTCCATTTCTCAAGGTAGATCATATGGAATGGAATTCTTGTTCCAACAAAAATTGTTCAAAGGATACTATGCTGTGCTCGCATACACATTTGTGAATTCAGAGTTTAAAGACAAAAATGGGCAATACGTTCCGACCGCTTGGGACAGCAAGCACATTGTTTCATTGACAGGTGGAAAACGCTTTAAAAATGGTTGGGAACTTGGAATGCGTTGGTTGTTCTCGGGTGGATCACCTTACACACCTTACGATGTAGAAACGTCGACGATGATTCAAAACTGGGACATCAACGGACAAGGGATTTTAGATTATTCCTTGTTGAATACACGACGCGAATCTAGTTTTCATCAGTTAAATGTGCGTGTGGACAAAAAATGGTACTTGGAGAAATTCACCTTGAATTTCTACTTGGACATTCAAAATGCTTACGGATACAAGGCGAAATTAGCGCCAATTATGTTGGTGGAAACAGATTCCAATGGGGCACCGATTGTAGACCCAGCAAATCCAGGTCATTACAAAGCTAAGTTTATTGAGAATTCAAACGGATTGGTTCAGCCAACTTTGGGAATCATTGTGGAATTTGCGAACAAGAAAAAAACAACAGTTTCCAAATAAGTGAAGTGCTTGCATCACGAAAAAATCCATACCTTTGCAACCAAATTAGAAAAAAAATGGCAACGAACCGAACTTTTACAATGCTTAAGCCTGATGCAATCGAAAACGGGCACATGGGAAAAATCATTGACATGATTATCTCCGCAGGATTCCAGATTAAAGCGATGAAATACACAACTTTATCTGAAGATCAAGCAAAAAAATTCTACGAAGTACACGCTGAGCGTCCTTTCTACGGAGAATTAGTTGAATACATGACTTCTGGACCAATCGTAGCGGCAATCTTGGAAAAAGACAACGCAGTTGCTGATTTCCGTACTTTAATTGGTGCAACTGATCCAGCAGACGCAGCAGACGGAACCATCCGTAAAGCATATGCAGAAAGCAAAGGAAGAAATGCAGTTCACGGTTCTGACTCAGATGAGAATGCAGAAATCGAAGGAAAATTCCATTTTACAGCAGCAGAGATTTTTTAATTTCTGAACACGCATATTTTTGAAAAGACCGCATTGCGGTCTTTTTTCATTTCCAATAGCATACCATGAAGAATCAAGAAGCCATTGAAAAAAGAAGAACCTTTGGGATTATTTCGCATCCCGATGCGGGTAAAACGACGCTAACGGAAAAGTTATTGCTTTTTGGTGGAGCCATCCAAACTGCGGGGGCCGTTAAAAACAATAAAATCAAGAAAAGCGCGACTTCGGATTTCATGGAAATTGAGAAGCAACGTGGAATCTCCGTTGCGACATCCGTCATGGCGTTTGAATACAATGGAAAACAAATCAATATCCTCGATACACCTGGACACAAGGACTTCGCGGAGGATACCTTCCGCACCTTAACGGCTGTGGATAGTGTCATTCTTGTGATTGACTGTGCAAACGGGGTAGAGGAACAAACACGCAAATTGATGGAAGTCTGCCGCATGCGTAAAACGCCGGTAATCATCTTCATCAATAAAATGGACCGTGATGGTAAAGATCCATTTGAACTATTAGATGAATTGGAACAAAGCCTAGATATCCACGTTCGTCCATTAACTTGGCCTATTGGAATGGGTGATCGCTTCCAAGGTGTTTACAACATCTACCAAAAAGGCTTGAATTTATTTTCTGCGAATAAAACCAAAATCTCAGACGACGTTGTTTCCATTTCGGATATCAACGATGCTGCATTGAATGATATCGTTGGAGAAAAACCGGCAGCAGAGTTGCGTGAAGAATTAGAAATGATTGAAGGAGTTTACGATGCCTTTAGTCGAGATGCGTATTTAGCAGGTGATGTTGCGCCTGTTTTCTTTGGTTCAGCCGTGAATAATTTCGGTGTCAAAGAATTGTTGGATACCTTCTGCGAAGTTTCTCCGTCCCCACGTGGACGCGAAACCGACAAACGCATGGTGGAACCAAATGATGATCGTTTTTCTGGATTCGTATTCAAAATCCACGCGAACTTAGATCCAAAACACTAAGTTTGAACGCAATACGTTCTATCAGCACGTGCGTTTGGACAAAAAAATTAAATTCCCGAATCCAACTTCCTTCATGGCGCAAGATAAAAGTGTCATCGATGAGGCCTTTCCTGGAGACGTTGTTGGTTTGTACGATACCGGAAACTTCAAAATTGGAGACACATTGACCGACGGAGAAGTTATGATGTATAAAGGAATCCCAAGTTTCTCGCCGGAAATCTTCCAAGAATTGGAGAATTTGGATCCATTAAAATCCAAGCAATTGGAGAAAGGTATTCGTCAGTTAATCGATGAAGGAGTGGCACAGTTGTTTGTGCAGCAACCTGGAAATCGTAAAATCGTTGGAACGGTCGGACAACTTCAGTTTGAGGTCATCAATTACCGTTTGATTCACGAATATGGCGCGAATTGTCGTTTCGTTCCGAGGAATTACTTCAAAGCATGTTGGATTACCACCGATAACAACGAGCAATTGCAAAGTTTCATTCGTGCAAAATCGAATTACTTGGCAAAAGATAAAGATGACAACCTCGTTTTCTTAGCAGAAACAACCTTCTTATTGCAAATGGCTGAGCAGGATTATCCGGACTTAGTATTCCACAAAACGTCTGAATTTAAATTGGAAATTTCTTAGTTCGTTAAAAAGGACTGCTTTTCCATGAAATCTTAACATCCGTTAAGTACTATTTTGTGTTAATCATGTATTTTTGACATGTTAATTACACGCTCATGGAAAGAAGAAATTTCATTACAAGACTAGGCCTCGGAATATCTTCCTTGGTTGCACTACCTTTTGCATCTTGGTCCAAAGAAAAAGAAGACATGAAAGAAACAGCCAACAGCATTTTACGCATTCGTGCACTCGGATTCCAATGGGAAACCGCAGATCCCTTTTTATTTTGTGTCCACCACGAAGACTTCTTTCCGAAAGGAAATGCACAATTAGGACCTGAT
The DNA here is from genome assembly GCA_041172545.1 of Bacteroidota bacterium. Taxonomy (GTDB): domain Bacteria; phylum Bacteroidota; class Bacteroidia; order Flavobacteriales_D; family Crocinitomicaceae; genus UBA952. The sequence goes on from JBEDJV010000051.1 coordinate 9,550, forward strand.
CCAAGTTTATTTAACGGTCGCCACATGGGACAAGATTTCATCGTTAAAGATGGATTCCGCATGTATCACGGCTCAACTGTTCCGGGATTTCCAGGGCACCCACACCGTGGATTTGAAACGATTACAGTTGTTCGTACGGGGTTAGTCGATCACGCAGATTCATTGGGTGCAGCAGGACGCTACGGAAATGGCGATGTGCAATGGATGACAGCCGGAAAAGGCGTTCAACATTCCGAAATGTTTCCTTTGTTAAATCAGGACAAGGACAATCCACTAGAGTTGTTTCAAATTTGGTTGAATCTCCCGAAAAAAAGCAAAATGGTTCAACCGCATTTCAAAATGATATGGTCGGAGTCCGTGCCGAAGTTTTCGGCCAAAGATGCCCTTGGAAATCAAAGTCACATCGAAGTATTGGTCGGAAAATTGAATGAAAATCGTGCCGTGACATCCCCACCAAATTCCTGGGCGGCGGATGAAAACAACCACGTGGCTATTTACAACATCCACATGGAGCCAAATGCTGAGTGGACCTTACCAGCGACAGCTGCAGGAGTCAACCGTACCTTGTTTTATTACGAGGGAAACCGTTTGAACATCGCCGGACAAGAAATTCCACATTACCATGCCGTGGAAGGGGATCCAACCGTCGCATTAAACTTGAAAAACAATGCGGAAACGTCGAAAGTGCTGGTGTTGCAAGGACGTCCAATTGGCGAGCCAGTCGTTC
>JBEDJV010000052.1:0-8466 GCA_041172545.1 Bacteroidota bacterium
GAAAATCCGACACATCGCGTTTCATTGATTGATTTTGGGGTGAAGAAAAACATCATTCGTTGCCTCGTGGACAGAGGTTGTCACGTGAAAGTATTTCCTCTGAATTCAACAAAAGAAGAAATGGATGCTTTCCAACCTGATGGATACATGTTATCCAACGGACCCGGTGATCCTTCCGTAATGGAAAATTCCATTTCACTTGTGAAAGAATTAGCCGATTCAGGGAAACCAGTATTCGGAATTTGCCTTGGTCATCAGATTTTAGGACTAAGTCAAGGATTACAAACAGAAAAAATGTTCAACGGACACCGTGGAATCAATCATCCGATTAAAAACCTGAAAACAGGTAAAGGAGAAATTACTAGTCAAAATCACGGATTTGTGATTTCAAAAGAAAGTATTGAAGCACAAGACAAAGTAAAAGTGACACACGTTCACTTGAATGACCATACAATTGCCGGAATCGAATTGGTAGGTAAACCAGTATTCTCTGTACAATACCATCCCGAAGCATCCGCAGGGCCACACGATTCTCGCTACCTATTTGATCAATTTATTGACAACATGTATACATACAAATCATAACATGAGCTATATTACTGAAATTTTCGCTAGACAAATTCTTGATTCCAGAGGAAATCCAACCATTGAAGTGGATGTATTTACAAGTAATGGAATCCTTGGACGCGCAGCCGTTCCTTCTGGCGCCTCAACTGGAATTCACGAAGCAGTTGAACTACGTGACGGAGACAAATCCAAATACATGGGGAAAGGTGTGTTGAAAGCAGTTGAAAATGTCAACACAATCATCAACGAAGCTTTACAAGGTGAAGATGTTTTTGATCAAAAAAGATTGGATCGCATCATGCTTGATTTAGATGGAACTCCAAATAAATCCAAGTTAGGTGCAAACGCTATCCTTGGTACATCATTGGCAATCGCTCGTGCAGCTGCACAAGAGGCAGGTCTTAGTTTGTATCAATACATTGGTGGAGTCGGAGCAGTAACAATGCCCGTTCCAATGATGAACATCTTAAACGGTGGATCGCACGCAGATAATTTAATCGATATTCAAGAATTTATGGTGATGCCATTTGGTGCATCCTCATTCTCTGAAGGATTGCGTTGGGGAACTGAAGTATTCCACCACCTAAAAAGTGTTTTGAAAGAAAAAGGAATGTCCACAAACGTTGGTGATGAAGGTGGATTCGCACCAAGCCTTGGATCCAATGAAGAAGCAATTCAAGTGGTGATTGAAGCGATTGAAAAAGCAGGATTCACACCTGGAGTAGACATGCATATTGCATTGGATGCCGCATCCTCCGAATTTTACAACGCTGAGAAAGGAGTTTACCACTTTGAGTCAACTGGCGTGGATATGACTTCCGAACAAATGGTAGACTATTGGGTGAATTGGTGTGAAAAATATCCAATCATTTCCATTGAAGATGGATTAGCAGAGGACGATTGGGCAGGATGGAAGTTAGCTACGGAAAAACTTGGACACAAAGTTCAATTAGTCGGAGATGACTTATTCGTGACCAACACGCAACGCTTATCTCGCGGAATCGAAGAAGGAATTGCCAATTCGATTTTAGTCAAGGTCAATCAAATCGGTACCTTAACTGAAACCATTGAAGCCGTTCAAATGGCCACAAGAAATGGCTATACGTCCGTTATGAGTCACCGAAGTGGAGAAACGGAAGACAATACCATTGCTGACTTAGCCGTGGCTTTAAACACTGGACAAATTAAAACGGGTTCCGCATCACGCAGTGACCGCATGTCTAAATACAACCAATTGTTGCGCATTGAAGAAGAATTAGGAGATTCAGCTGTTTACATTGGGAAGAATTTCAAATTCTTAAAATAAACTTGGCGCATCGATTTAATCTTCGTGTTTACGCATTGATTATCGACGAATCGAATCGCATTCTCGTTTCTGATGAATGTCGTTTTGGACATTTCTTTACTAAATTCCCAGGAGGAGGAATCGAAAAAAACGAGGGAATCGTAGATGCGTTAAAAAGAGAATTACAAGAGGAGCTTGACGCAGAGATGCTCGACTCCTCTTTTTTTTATGTCAATGATTTTCATCAAGTATCTGCTTTCGACACCGAACATTCACTCGTTGTCTTTTATTACAAGGTGCGTATCCATTCATTCGAGAAATTAGGACAAACCTCCTACTCTATTCCATTTACAGAAGAAACTGAAAAGCAGCGTTGGGTTTCCTTGTATGATTTACAAGAAAGTGACCTTACCTTTCCAATCGATCAGGTCGTTTTAAAAAAATTAAAAGCGGAGCTTATTTCTTGAAATTCGGAGCAAGCACAAGTTCTTTCGTTCCATGTGTCCATGAATAAAATCCTTCGCCAGATTTTACCCCTTTCTTACCAGCCGTAACCATGTTCACCAACAATGGACAAGGTGCATATTTCGGATTTCCAAATCCATCGTGTAACACTTCAAGGATCGCTAAGCATACGTCCAATCCAATAAAATCTGCCAACTGTAATGGACCCATTGGATGTGCCATACCTAATTTCATCACGGTGTCGATTTCTTCTACTCCTGCAACACCCTCAAACAAGGTGTAAATCGCTTCATTGATCATCGGCATCAAAATACGATTTGCCACGAATCCTGGATAGTCATTTACCTCAACTGGAACTTTTTTCAAATGGCGAGACGTTTCCATGATCATGTTGGTTACCTCATCCGATGTAGAATACCCACGGATAATCTCCACCAATTTCATCACAGGAACTGGGTTCATAAAGTGCATTCCGATTACTTTGTCTGCACGATTCGTAACAGACGCGATTTTCGTAATAGAAATGGAAGATGTATTTGTTGCCAAAATCACTTCCGGTGCTGTAAGCTCGTCTAACTCTTTGAAGATTTTTAATTTCAAATCAATGTTTTCGGTCGCCGCTTCTACAACTAACTCTACTCCTTTTACTCCCTCCGCCATGCTAGTGAAGGTTTTTAAGTTTTGTAAGGTCGCTGCCTTCTCTTCCACTGTAATTGCTTCTTTGGATACTTGACGATCCAAGTTTTTCTCAATCGTTGCAATGGCTTTATCCAATGCTGTTTGAGAAACATCAATTAAATGTACTTGGTGATTAAACTGAGCAAACACATGCGCAATACCATTTCCCATTGTACCAGCACCAATTACAGCAACATTTTTCATAAAAATCAATTTAGTTCACAAATATAATCATTGTATCTTTGTCCTGAATGGCTATCGAACGAATTCGTCAACTACTCGGATCTGATTTCTCAAAATCCTTGAGCGTCTTATTATCCGGAACTATCATTGCTCAAGCAGTTGGGTATTTGATTGCACCGATTTTAACACGTCTCTACTCGACTGCAGAAATGGGAGAGTTGGGATTCTATATGCGCTTAACTGGATTTATTTCTGCCATTGCCACTTTACGTTACGAGGCAGCATTGCCATTGCCAAAGCTCGACGGGCATTCGTTCCTTCTTTATCGCTTATCCTACCGAATTTCATTTATTGTTCTAGCACTCGCAAGCATCGTATTTTTAATCCTATATTATCAAGGATTAAATGAGAAATTTAGTTGGTGGTTTTTCCCGATGACCATCATGAGTGCTGCCTGCATCATTGTGGTGAATATTGGAACGAGTTGGTCCGTGCGGATTGGTAAATACGGAATTATTTCTCGTCAAAAAATCACGAATTCAGCGGTGTCAAACGGACTAAAATGGGCCTTCGCTTACCTTCATTTAAGTACATTTGGACTCATTTTTTCTACATTCATTGCTTCCCTCCTATCATCGTTGGAGTTTGCTTTTAACTTTGGGAAAATACACCAGAAATTCAAACACTTTATTTCGAAAAAGAAAACGGCTGTTTTAATGCGTCAACACAAGGAATTTCCGACTTTGAACCTACCGCATGTTTTTGTTGACAACGGAAGGGATATGTTGATTGCCACGTTTATCTTTGCCTACTACTCCGAATCCGTTTATGGTTCATTCAATCATTCCTATACGATGCTGAGGCTTCCACTCATGCTAATCGGTGTTTCCTTGGGTCAATTATTCTATAACAGGGCATCGGAACTATTCAATCAAGGGAAATCGATGATTCCCCTGCTCAATAAAATGTTACTTGTCCTTACGGGACTTTCCATTGTACCATTCACCATCCTATTCTTTTATGGCGAATTCTTGTTCTCTTTTGTATTTGGAAAGGATTGGGCACTATCTGGTTCCTATTCAGAAACAATGTCTGTGTGGTTAATGATTAACTTCATTCTATCTCCGATTGCGGCATTGCCCTTGATTTTAAGTAAACAGAAAGTCTTTTTTATCATGGGAATTGTCAGCTCCCTCATCCAAGTTATTCCACTGTGGCTTTTACCATTGAAACTAGGGAAAACACAAGAAGTTTTTCACTTAAGTCTACAGATCATTTCTTACACTCAAGCCGCTTGGTTGCTCATCACCATTGGTGTGTTTTATTACTTTGCTTTAAAAGCTGCTCCTGAAAAGATGGCCTCGTAGATGGCAGTGAATTTTTTTCGATTGGCGTTTTTTGTTGCCTTTTGATCAATGATTTCCTTATTGCGTTCTTGTATGGACGATGCATCCATTTGTAACAAACGTTCCAAATCCTTACTTAAATCACCTGTAGAAATGATTCCATTCACGCCGTCTTGAATCCATTCTCTATTCGCTGGCAAGTCGGAAACGATTGGTAAACACCCATATGCAAGGGATTCTAACAAACTAATGGATGTTCCATCAGTAGTTGGAATAGAAACATATACCTTCGATTGCAAATAATTTTGTTGATTATCTTTTCCAGCTTGAAAACCTAGAAACTCAAAACTTCCATCCGGAAGATTTTCTTTCGCCAGATTCTGCAAGTTTTCTGTTTGTGATCCACTCGCTGCAATGCGCAATTTCCACTCTGGATTTTTCGATAAAAACGGTGCTAATTGCTGAATGATTTGATCAATTTGATACAAGGATTCGTGCATGCGATTGGAATAAATGATGTTCTTCCGTTCTTTCCCTTCTTCTATGTTTTGAATTTCCACTCCAAAATTCGCTACAATCACAGGAACTTGACCAATCAATCCGTGAATCGCATCCGCCATAAATTGTGCGTCAGCAGTGATTGCATCCGCACTTCTGAGGATGTATTGCACCATCCAACGGTGTAAAAAACTGGTGTGTGGCAAGGTTAAAACATCGCTTCCCCAAGTTGTAACTACCAATGGTCTTCTGCCTCTATTCGCTAAGGCCGTAATGAATCCGTATGCATTGGCTTGATGCACATGAATGATATCTGGTTGTTCCTCCTGAATGATTTTACGCAGTATTTGAACATTCTTCCACATCGCGAATGGATTCTTCAATTCAAAATTCACTTTTCTTGATGGAAACTGTTCGCTTTCTTGATTGGAAACGATTAATATGTCATCAAAACAATCCTCGATTAAATTGCGGTAATTGAGCAAATGGGCATTCCCCTTACTTCCTCCTATTAACAATAATGATTTTGACTTAAGCATATGCCGTTTCTTTTGATTGATGTTTTTGGAAAACCCAAGCGATCCCAATACAGAACAAGAACTCGATGTTTCGTTCCGTTAATGGATTATTTGTCAATGCACTTACCAACATCATGATGATCATTAAACTACCTTTTAAACAAATGTCCTGGTTCGAAGTGAACATATTTTTCAATGGCATTAGAAATAGAGCCAAGTAAATGAATAGTCCAAGGAAACCATAACGCCAACTCATTAAAATATATTCGTTCTCTGAATAAATATGATTTTGATAAAAATATTCTTTATACGGACCATGTCCAAAAATGGGTTGCTCTAAAATCATTTTCCCTAACAAATTCCACGTTTCAAAGCGTCCCCTCGCCGAACCGCTATGAAACGCCGTTCCATCTAATAAACTGTTATTGTAGGATGTAAATTGAAAAAAGGAGGTGGCAAACATCCATGCAAGGAAGAAGGTGAAAAGGGAAGCCAAGATGATAATTACCCATTGTTTTATGGTCCAGATTCGAGGTTTAAAAACAGCAAGAAATCCAAAAATACAGAAGATGAAAAGTAAGGCTGTTCTTGATTGACAAAGAAAAACAAAGAGTAAACTCAATAAAAATAATCCGAGATTCTTTCGATTCATTTGTATCGGGAAATAATACAAACTAAAAAAACCAAACAAAAGCGCATTGATATTTGGATTCCCCATGGTTCCCACCAAGCGCTTAACCGCTGGTTGACCAAGCGAATCTTTTCCAAAGTATTGAATTTGAAGTCCGCCATTGTAATAGTCCTGAAGCAAATTGTTCAACGGGGAAAATTCTAGAAAATGGATAATATTTATCCCAATTAAAACACCAAATATCCAAGGGATAAATCTTTTGACCATTGAAAAATCAAGCAAGGAAAAATACCAAATGACTATTCCAAATTTGATCCATTTATAGACTTCGAAATAATCACTAAACGAAGTATGGTGACCTTGAATCAGGATGGAGAAAAGTACGAATCCTGAAAAAACTAGTGAAATCCAAGCGCTATCTCCTGTGTTTACTTGGGTTCGATTTATCCATATATAACCGAGCATCACGGGGAAAAACCAATCGAGAACGTGAATGCTTGGAAGTGATGTGCTTAACTTGATTGCCGGTAAGCACAAGGATGCAAAAACCATAAACACCCCTACATAAGTTGCCCAAAGCTTACTCTGCGGTCCACTCATCATAATACGCTCTTAACTCAGGGTGCTGCCGCAATTGACGTTCATCTAAGTTGCGGGTGTCACCAGTTACTTTCGCTGGATTTCCAGAAATGATGGAAAAATCGGGGAATTCTCCGCGTACATAACTATACGCAGATACGATGCATCCTTTACCGATTTTCGTTTTTGGCATGATCGTCGAATGTGGGCCAATGAAAGTGTATTTCCCAATGTGTACTTGTCCTCGCTCATATCCCTTCATCTCGGTCTCACCATAATGTTTTCCGTAGAGACGAATCGACATATGACTTGAATGAGAGGTGATGTTGATAAACGTCGTGAGTTGACATCCTTCTTCAATCGTGATTCCGTTACTCGCCTCCAAATAATTGTAATGACCGATAAATACATTTGGGCCGACAGTCAAACAGTGGGGATGATCAATGTACGTTGTATTGGAAATTCGTGTCTTTTCAATGCGCTTTCCATCCTTGTCAAAAATTCGACCGTTCATCGCTGGACGAAACAATAGAAAAAATCGTCGCAGTACTTTGTCAATAAATTTTTGTTTGCCCAACATAGGATTTCGATTGCCTAGCGAAGATAATGAAATTTTCCTACTTCATCCCATCGCCGCGAGGAGTCACAAAAAAGATCCGATTCACGCAACGCATAAAATCAGTATTTTTGTTCGAATTCAGATGGACAAAGCAACTGTGAACAAAGAACCCAAAAAGCTTAAAATTGTACACCTCAGTAGTGCGCACAACGACAGAGATGTCCGTATTTTCCTGAAGGAATGTCGTTCGCTTGCTGAAAACTATCCAAGTGCAGAAATTCACCTTGTCCTTGCGGGAGTACCAGAAAGAACCGAAGATGGCGTTCACATTCATTCCGTTCCAAAAAGAACAGGAAACATTCTCACGAGAATGTGGCGAACGGTAAATCAAGTCCGCAAAAAAGCATTATCCTTAAACGGAGACATTTATCACATCCACGATCCAGAGTTACTGCGCATTGCTTTTCGCTTAAAGCGTGGAGGGAAAAAAGTAATTTACGATGCACATGAAGACTTACCGCGACAAATAAGTGGTAAATCGTACTTACCGGTGAAAGGACTTATCGCCATTTTAACGGAAATCATCGAGAATTTTGTCAGTGCTCGCTTATCTGGTGTCCTTGCTGCTACGCCATTTATCGCTGAACGATTTAAAAAAATCAACCCTAACACGATTGACATCAATAATTTCCCGATGGAAAGCGAAATTGAATTCATCGCAGAAACGGGCATTGAAAAGGAAAACAACGTATGTTTCATTGGGGGCATTTCACCCATAAGAGGAACGAAGGAACTCGTAGATGCGATGGCATTTACGGACTGCCAATTGGCGCTTGCAGGAGAAATCCCGGTGGACTTCAAATCAACATTGGAAGAAAGTGAAGGATGGAAAAATGTCCATGCACTTGGATTTATTACACGCGCAGAAGCATTAGCAATCAAACAAAAAGCAATTGCTGGAATGGTGACATTTTTACCTTATCCAAACCATGTGAATGCACAGCCGAACAAGATTTTTGAATACATGGCGGCTGGACTCCCAGTTATTGGGTCCAATTTTACGATGTGGCGCGACTTATTGGAGAAAAACAAGTGCGGAATGTGCGTCGACCCAACAAGTCCAAAAGAGATTGCCGAAGCCATTCACTATTTGAAGT
>JBEDJV010000053.1:0-8362 GCA_041172545.1 Bacteroidota bacterium
ATGTTGATGATTCCCGATGTCCCATCTGGATCGTATTTCGCTGATGGATTCGTAACGATTTCAATGCGTTCGATGGATCCCGCAGGCAATGCGTCGAGTAAAGTTTTACCGTTTCCCCCGCTTAATGAACTCGGACGTCCATCGATAAGTACTGTAACCGAACCTTCACCACGCAGCATCACTTTTCCATCTTGGTCTACTTCCACCGAAGGTAAGCGTTGAAGGATATCATTTGCGGTTCCTCCTCGAACGTTTAAGTCCTCCGCAACATTGTAGATTTTCTTATCGATTCCAGCTTTTAACACATCTTTCTCAGCGATGACCTTGATTTCTCGCTCTGTCTTTTCACTGATTTTTCTCATTTTCAAGGTGCCGACATTGAAAATCGGAAGTGCCGTTTTGACGGTAATCGCAGAAACCAGGATCGGATCATAATTCGTAAACGAAATTTTCAGGTAGTATGATCCAAAGGGACAAGGAATACTGTATTTTCCGTCCACCGCCGTAAAAGCCCCTGAAACGATGGTTGAATCCGCCGCTTTAAACAGTTTTACGGAGACGTATTCAAGTGCTTTTCCGCTTTGTTGATCAACAATTTTCCCCATTACCACTCCATCTTCAGAAGTGGATTTTTGACCAAATATGGATTGAACAATAAGTATGTTGAACGATAGTAAAATAAGGATAGATCTCATAAGTAGTGCAAAAATACAAAAAGGAGTTTGATCAAGACTTAAAATAAATCAGCGCTTGAGAATAGAAATGTGAGAAATCATGGAGAGTTTTAATTCAGAATTTCAAGAATTAGCCAAAAAAAATTATCTTTGCCAACTAAATAACCAGATAATGATTGAAAATTTAAGTTTAGAAGAATTAAAAGCTAAATTCAACAACGAAAAAAAATTCAAATTAGGAACATATATTGTTGGTGGATTATTGACTGCAGTATTATTGTTTTTTGTTTACCGACAAATGATTTGGGTTCCTGCGAATGAGAAATCAAATGACGGATGGTGGGTAGCAATGAACTACATTTCTAAAGATTCAACGGATCAAGCGATCAAGGTTTTAGTTCCTTTTGTGAATAGCAACGATGGAAAAACAGGTGGTGAAATTGGTCAGTACTTGCTTGCTACGCAATACATGAAAAAAGGTGAATACCGTAAAGCCTTAGAGAATCTTGAAGGAGTTTCTTTGGATGATTCTTACATCAGTGTATTCTCTCTATCGGACTTCAAGGTGATTGTTATTCTGACATGAGAAAGTACAACAAAGCATTGTCTTTCTATACTGAGGCGGCAGATGCTCAAGATAACGAATTGACAACACCAATGTACTTGTTTAAAGCAGGATTGGTTGCAGAGAAATTGAAAAAGAACGAAGAAGCAACTGGATTCTATACACGCATTCGCGATGATTATCCAGCTTATGCATCTCAAAACGCAATCGAAAAATACATCGCTCGTGTGAGCACTAAATAAGAAAGACGATGGCGACAGCCAACAAAAATCTATCTTCGTATTCAACAGAAAATATAATCAATGGTGCCGATTTTCAAATCGGCATTGTTGTTTCTGATTGGAACGATCACATCACAAATCGCCTGATGGAAGGTGCCATTGCAACCTTACTCGAAAATGGCGTAATCGAAGCAAACATTCATATTCAACGTGTTCCAGGTGCATTTGAACTTCCATTGGGAGCCCAATATTTCTGCGAACGTGGTGAAATTGATGGAGCCATTGCCATCGGTGTGGTAATTCAAGGTGAAACGCGACACTTCGACTTCGTATGCTCAGGGACAACGCAAGGAATTATGGACGTCATGTTGAAAACCAACAAACCTGTCGCCTTTTGCTTGCTTACGGACAACCACGAGCAACAGTCCATTGACCGCGCTGGTGGTAAACATGGCAATAAAGGAATCGAAGCAGCAGCAGCTTGCCTTCAGATGATCTCAAACAAAAAGAAATTCGCTTAATTCTTAGCACATGACATTAATTAAATCAATATCTGGTATCCGTGGAACCATCGGTGGAACTGTGGACAATGGTTTAACACCAATCGATGCAGTGAAGTTTGCTGCAGCGTATGGATCTTGGCTCATGGAAAGGAATCCGAAAGGACAAAAACTACGTGTGGTTATTGGACGCGATGCGCGCATTTCAGGCGCGATGATTTCTGATTTAGTAGTCTCCACCCTACTCGGACTTGGAATCGATGTCATTAACCTTGGACTATCCACAACGCCAACGGTGGAAGTGGCGGTACCGATGGAAAATGCACAAGGAGGAATTATCTTAACGGCGAGCCACAATCCAAAGCAATGGAACGCCTTGAAGTTATTGAACGAGAAAGGTGAATTCATCAGCGGAAAAGATGGAGAAGAAGTATTAAGCATTGCTGAGCAAGAACGATTTGTTTTTGCCGAAGTTGACGATTTAGGTGTCGTTCGAAACGATGATTCGTATTTGCAAAAGCACATTGATGCGATTCTAGCATTGCCTTTGGTGGACAAAGCAGCAATTGAAGCAGCAGATTTTAACATTGTGGTAGATGCTGTGAATTCAACCGGTGGAATTTTCGTTCCAGCTATGTTGCGTGCACTTGGCGTGACGAAAATCGAGGAAATGTATTGTGAGCCAACTGGACATTTTCCACACAATCCAGAACCATTACCAGAACATTTAACAGACTTATCAGCGAAGATTCTTGAAGTAAATGCTGACTTTGGAATCACCGTAGATCCAGATGTGGATCGTTTAGCATTGGTTTGTGAGGACGGAAGCATGTTCGGTGAAGAATATACCTTGGTTGCTTGTGCGGATTACGTATTGAAATACACACCTGGATCAACCGTTTCGAATTTATCTTCTACTCGTGCTTTACGCGACATCACGGAAGACCGTGGATTGACCTACGCAGCAGCGGCCGTTGGAGAGGTAAATGTCGTAACAAAAATGAAGGAAGTAAATGCCGTAATCGGTGGTGAAGGAAACGGTGGAATTATTTATCCTGAATTACATTACGGTCGTGATTCATTGGTTGGCATCGCGTTATTCTTGAGTCACTTGGCTCACGAAAAGAAAAGTGTTTCTGCTTTACGTGACAGTTACCCGAAATACACGATCTCGAAAAACAAGATTGAATTAACACCTGACATTAACGTGGACAAAGTCCTAGCGGATATGGCAGCGAAATACGCCCACGAAGAAGTGGACACTACGGATGGTGTTAAAATCTACATCGCCAAAGAATGGGTACATTTGAGAAAGAGTAATACGGAGCCAATCATTCGTATTTATTCTGAAAGCAAGGATGAGCAGGCCGCAGATCAATTGGCAAAACGCATCATCGAAGAAATTAAAGCGTGCATTTAATTTAAACAAATGAAATTCGAGCATAAAAAACAAAAAGTCGCGGATGTCAATGTGTTCTTAAAACGTGTGATTCGCTACATGCTTTTTGCTTTTATCCTCATTGCCTTCTCTGTTGGAATCGGAACCGTTGGCTACAAATATTTTGGCGCTCCAAGTTGGGTAGATGCTTTTCACATGGCGTGTATGATTTTAACTGGAATGGGTCCAGTGATTCCTTTGGATACCGACGCAGCAAAATTATTTTCTAGTTTTTACGCCCTTTATAGCGGAGTTGCCTTCTTAACGTGTACCGCAGTTTTCTTCTCACCAATCGTTCATCGATTATTACACATCCTTCAGGTGGATGATGAAGCCATTTGATTTTTTTTGTTTTTTTTTTGCTGATTCCCTAAAATAAATACTTACTTTTGACGTTAGTAACACAAAACGTTACTATGGTAAAGCAATTTTTTCGATTACCATAAAAACATATCGTCATGGAAAAGTTAAAAAACATTCATCCCGGAGAAGTTTTACTCGAAGAATTCTTGCTACCTCTCGAAATCACTCCATATCGTTTAGCAAAAGAAACTTTTTTGCCGCAAACACGCATCAGTGAAATCCTCAAAGGAAACCGTCGCATTACGGCAGATACGGCATTACGTTTTGCGAAATATTTCGGAACCACCGGAAAGTTTTGGCTTATGCTACAAGATGATTATGACCTTGAGCATGAACAGGGATTAAAAGAATCAGAGCTAAACGAAATTAAACCTTTCAAAAAGTAAGTTACTTTTCTTTGAAGACGGAATCACTGATTCCTTTGTTCACTTTGTAATTTGTAAGCTTGATCGTAATTGTTCCTTTTTGATCCTTGTCAGCTGTTTTCTTTTTCTGCGCATCCGTTTTATTTAAATCGGCGGCAACACTTTTAGGCATCTTGAATTTCTTCACATCGATGGTAAAGGTCAATAGGTTTGGCAATCCATATTGAACTTCAGCTCCGTAGGCGTAATCGACAATGACCGTCCCACTGGAACGTGTGGTCACCTGTGAACGTAAAATGACATCTCTTTTCGTATCAATCCACAATTTCGCGAGAATGATTTCGCTGGTTTCACCTGTTGGAATGACCGTAATTAAGTTCGTTTTTATTTCACCGATGGTTTTTGTCCCGCTTGACACCGCCATATACGAACCTTTGTTCATCAAGAACGCATTCACATCCGTAAATCCTTGTTTCGGTAAAATCGCAATCCCTTTGGATACTACTTTGAATTTGTCCTTCTGTTTAAAATAAATGGAAGCGTTAACGGGCATTATTTTAATGAGCGGGATATTCGCTTTAATGTTGGCATCCACCGAATAATCCTTCACGGAATTTAATTTCTGAACGACTTGTTGAATAACGACATCCGCATCTACCTCTTGCGAAAAAGAAGTGAATGAAAGTAGAACGAATACAAAGCTTAAGATAGTTTTCATTAGGATGTGATGTCTTTTTTATTGAATTTATAAATGGCAATCAATACAAGAATGATGTTGTGAGCAACGAGAATCGATACGGAATTTCGAATAGTAGCCCACGGAACCGGATCCTCGAAGAATGAACGCCAGGAAGCCATGTGTGTGGTAAAAAGGAATGGTTTAATCGAATCAAACACAGAAACGTCTAATGTTCCAATAATCGTAAAAAGTATGATGATGGACATTGTACTCACGATTGGTCCAATGGAATTCTCTGCAAAGGCGGACAAACAAATCGACAAAGTGGAAATCGTCAGCAAGGCTAAATAAGCAACGCCGAAACTTAAACCGTATCGCCATAAAATATCTTGTTCCTTCAAAATGACTAATCCATCGCTATTCAATACGATTAAATCTCCTGAACCAAAGATCCATTTCCCAACAATTAGCGCTAAAAATCCAAGCCACAAGGTAAGGATAAGCGTATAAACCGCCCCTGCAATAAACTTTGACAACACAATTTGTGTTCTGGATATCGGTTTTGTCGCCATCATTCGAATAGTTCCCATCGCTGCTTCACCTGAAATCAAATCTCCTGTGACCAAGGAAACCAATAGTGGAATATGAACAATCAGCATTTGAAGAATAATGAAGGCGATTAAGTTTCCATTCAAAATATTTCCGTTGAAGGATAAGGTTTGTTCAAACGATGCTGTCACGAAGGAAATAAAAGACTTTCCATCTGCTTTCATCGCAAAAAGTATCAGTAAAACGAGTAATGTTAAGGCGCCAATTCCCAGGTAACTTCTCGGTTTCGCGAGAATTTTAATAAACTCGTTATAGGTGTTTTTTAGTAACATTAGGATTGGATTATTTTCATGAAAAAATCTTCGAGTTTACGTTTTGGTTCCATGGCATGTACCTCAACGCCCTCCTGCACTAAAATTCGATTCAAATTGGGCACCAGTTGCTTTTCAATGTTAACTTCTATGACACGCTCATTGATTTTTTTGTGACTTGCCCCTTCAAAACTAGCGCTGATGACCTGAATGGTTTTATCCATATCATTCACCTCCAGCTGAACCACCATTTCTTGTGCATTCAACAATTCTTTGACATCACCCTCTATGATTGATTGTCCCTTGTTAATGATAACCATGCGATTGGAAATCAACTCAATTTCTGATAATTGATGTGAAGAAAGAATCACGGTTTTATTTTGCTCTGATTTCAAACGTAAAATCAAATTTCTAATTTCAACGATTCCTTGTGGGTCCAAACCCGTTGTTGGTTCATCCAACACAATTAAATCTGGTTGATGCAGCAAGGTTTGTGCGATTCCCAGTCGTTGTTTCATCCCATGTGAGAATCCACCAACTTTATCTCGATTTCGTCCGTTTAATCCGACAAAATCTAACATTTCTGCAATTTCTCGTTTGGAGACGTCCTTTCCTGAAATACGTGCGAAAATCGCTAAATTCTTTTCCGCAGACAAGTATCGGTAGAAGTCCGGTTTCTCAATGATGCTTCCAACTTTAGAAAGAATTTCGTTTCTATGTTTCTGAAGGTCTTTCCCAAATAGTTCGATTTGTCCGTTGTCAGCCTTGATTAAGGACAACATACAACGAATCGTTGTACTCTTTCCTGCCCCATTCGGACCAAGGAATCCAAACACATCTCCTTTGTTGACGGTAAAGGAAACATCCTTCACTGCCTGAAAGCTCCCGAAGTTTTTCGCGAGGTGTTGAACCTTTATAATTTCGGTATTTTCCATACATTAAAGTTAAGAAATTGTTTGCACGCGCAGCTTACTTTTTATTTGGAAAAATCTCATCTACTCGTTTCGTTCGGTACTTGAAAATTTGTTCCAATTTTGGACGAACAATCAAGGGATGAACTAATTTCCCAAGAATTCCAAAAGGCACTTCGTAACTTACGATATCCGTCATTTCTACACCACCGTCAACTTCTTTAAAGTGATGCTCATGGTGCCAGATTTTGTAGGGACCTTTTCGTTGCTCATCGATGAAGAACACTCCTTCTTTGACGGCTTTGATTTCCGTAATCCAATTCATGGGGATTCCAAGCAATGGAGTCACAATGTATTCGATCATCATGCCTTCGTACATCTTACCAGGAAGATCCGTTTTGATGATAAAGCCCATGTTTTTAGGCGTGATTTCCTTCAGGTTATTCGGGGAGGAAAAATAATCCCAACAAGTTTCTATACTCGCCGGAATAAATTGGGTGGATTTCAGTTGATACATGCTTTCTTAACACTTTTAACAGTGAAAAGTTCGTACAAAGGATAAATTTATGGACGAAATAGCGCCTTGTTTGGTTTTGGACCTAAAGTGATTTCTAAGATGCCTCCATTGGTGATTTCAGCATGGCTTAATTTGGCCATAGACAGGGGAAAACCATTTAAACGCACAGATTGAATGTAAACGTTTTGAACAGATTGCTTATTCACCTTGATTTCCAAATGTTTACCATTCGAAAAATGAAGAACGGCGTGCGTCACACTTGGACTCGTTAACGCGTAATCAGGGGAACCCGGTGCAACTGGATAAAATCCAAGGGAACTAAATAAATACCATGCGCTCATTTGTCCACAATCATCATTTCCTCCAAGTCCATCTGGTTTTGCCTTGTACTGCTTTGGCAAGATCATCCGCGTACACGCTTGTGTTTTCCATGGCTGACTGGTGAAATTGTACAAATAAGGAATGTGATGCGATGGTTCGTTTCCATGTACATAATTCCCAATGATTCCATCTCGCATGATGTCTTCCGTCTCTGCAAAGTATTTATCCGGAAGGGACATGGTGAACAATGAATCTAAATGTTCCAGGAAACGTTTTTCTCCTCCCATCAATTCGATTAATCGTTTGGGATCCTGAGGTACATACAAGGAGTAATTCCACGCATTCCCTTCGATGAATCCTTGTCCATGTGTACTTAACACATCGAATTCCTTTTTAAAACTACCATCTGATAAACGTGGACGCATAAATCCAATTTGTGGATCGAATTGTTGTTCAAAGGATTGCGCACGCTTTGAATAGACTTGCGTAAAAGTATCCAATCCAAGTTTTTTAGACATCTGTGCGATGCACCAATCGTCGTAAGCGTACTCCAATGTTTTCGAAACGGAATTCCCGCTTAAATTCTCAGGGACATAATGGTAATCTAAATACGCACCAAGTCCTTCGTAAAAGCGTTGCTTAGACGTCGTGACGGAAGCATCGAACGCTCGTTTATAGTCGAAGCCAGGATTGTTTTTTACCATGGCATCCGCAACTACGGAAACGCTGTGATAACCAATCATGCACCAATTTTCATTGGCGTAATGTGACCACACAGGCAACATGTGATGTACACTTTGATCGTAATGCGCCAACATGGATTGAATCATATCTGCATTCGTTTTTGGTACCATCAAATTGAGAAATGGATGCTGCGCGCGGTAAGTGTCCCACAAGGAAAAAGTTGTGTAATTCGTGAATCCTTCCGCCCGATGAATGCGTTGATCC
>JBEDJV010000054.1:0-8283 GCA_041172545.1 Bacteroidota bacterium
GATGAACAATATGTTTCCGACACGAAACAGGTTCTAGATAAGCAATTAGCGAATTCTAGTTTAATCAGTCTGGTGAACGAAAAAGAACGAAATAATTATTTCTTTGAGTTTGAAAAAACAATCAAAATGTTCCGAAAGAAAATTGAAGCCGACATTGAATTTAATGGTTAGTTGCGAAAAACGCAAATGGCCGTCTTGTTCTTGCTATATTCAGTTTTGCTTTAAGTGAAAAATGCAGAAATATTTGCAATATAAATTTAAACGAGATGAAAAAAACACTTTTACTACTTACTACTTGTCTGATTGGAATAATGAGTCAAGCGCAAACGGACAAAATGCCGACTATCGCAGTCGCTAATCCAAATGTGAATGGATTAACCCTTAAGCCTGAATCAGTGGCAAAAATGATGCGTTTAGAAACCATCAAATTGAATAAATACAAAGTCTATGACGAATATGATATGGCCGATGTATTGAAGGCTAAGGAAGAATTCAGAACGAATTGTTATGGTCAAAATTGCTTGATTAAGTTAGGAACTGAACTCAATGTGGATTATGTAATGTGTGGAAGTATTGACGGATTGGGCAATAAAATTGCCGTGACGATTAAAATTGTCGATGTCAAAAATCAAACGCTTTTCAAATCTGCCGTAAAGGAATTCGACAACCAAGAAACGGAAATTCAACGTATGATTGAAATTCTGTTATCTGAAATCCATGGGTTTGCCGTTGACAAAGTAACTGCTGACCGTTTGGCTTTTAAAAATGAAGTCATCACATCAAATAACATTGGAAAAATTAACAACTCTGGACCGCGAATTGGTGGAGCAGCTTTAGTCGGTTCCTTGAATGAATTTGCTACGCGTCCAACGTCTCAAGGTGGACTTGATATCGCGCCATTTGTTTCGATGATCGGTTATCAGTTCGAAGGTCAATACGTTGGGACAGAAAACTTCTCAGCATTAGTGGAAGGAATCGTAAACGTTTCTGGATTGGAGCAAGGAAGATTTTTACCTTCATTTACATTGATGAATGGATTCCGCTTTGGGAAAAATGGTTGGGAATTTGCCTTTGGACCAAGATTGAGTATTAAACATACAAGCGATGGATTCTTCGATACACAAAATGCATACGGTCAACAGGATAAATATTTTTCACGCAGCGACTGGAACCAATATGCTTTGACAACAGGAGATTCTCTACAATATGCCTTTGAAGAAAATTTAGATATGAGAGGAAGTGCTAAGTTAAGTACAAGTTTTGTGATTGCGTTTGGACGTACGTTCCGTGCTGGGTCATTGAATGTGCCGGTTAATCTTTTCTATACCTCACAAAAAGGTGGTGGATTTGCTGGAATAAACGTTGGATTCAATGTTCAAAAAAGCAAACAGCCGATTAACAAACCAGCCCCAAAGAAAGGGTATTATTAATAGAAGGGGCTTCGGCCCCTTTTTTTATGGATTGTTATCACGTTGCACTTTGGTATTTCGTAAATTTGTTCGAAGCAACTTCATCCACTAGAGCACTAATTTGAATGATTGAGTTAACACGAGAAATACATTTTTGGCAAACCTGGTGGTTCTGGGTCTTGACTAGCGTCATTTTGTTTTTTGCCATTTTCATTTTTATTCGAAGTAGAATTGAACGTTCGCGAAGAAATCAGGTCCGATTGGAAGTGAAAATTGCCGAACGCACAAGGGAAATTCGCCTTCAGAAAACAAAGATCGAAGAACAAAATAGGTTAATTGAAGAAGAAAAAAATAAAGTACTGCAACAACAAGCTTTGCTTCAAGCGGAAAAAGATAGAACAGAACAATGGCTGAATAACACCTTGCCTTCAGAGGTAGTGATTGAATTAAAACGTTCTGGCAAAGTAAAAGCTCAAGGTTTCCAACAAGTATCAGTGATGTTTACCGACGTGGTTGGATTCACGCGTATTTCTGATACGATGCAGCCAAGTAGAATTGTATCGAAACTGGATATTCTCTTCCAAAAATTTGATGAAATCATTCAAGCAAATAACTTAGAGAAAATTAAAACCATTGGAGATGCCTACATGTGTGCCGGTGGTGTCCCAATTGAGAATTCTACCAATCCGATCGATGCCTGTACCGCAGCTCTTCAGATTCAAGCGTTTATGGATAAGTTGAAGTATGAAGCCATCGCTGATCACGAAGATTTTTGGGAAATCCGCCTTGGAATTAATACAGGTCCTGTGATTGCTGGAATTATTGGAAATATTCGTCTCGCTTATGACATCTGGGGATCGACCGTAAATCTTGCTCAACGCATGGAGATGTTGGGCGAACCTGGGAAAGTGACCATAACTGGAAATACCTTTCAATTGATTGAACCTTATTTTGAATGCGAATACAAAGGAAAAGCGTTAACGAAATCTAGGGCTAAAGTCGATACTTATGTGGTGACGCGCATTAAACCTGAACTTTCAGTAAATGGAGAAGGACTTGTGCCGAACAACCGTTTTGAGGAAATCAAGAAATTACATCACTATAGCTCCATTAAATATTACAAAACGGAACATAATGTACTTTCTTTTATGGAGAAAAACCTCTCTGATAAATTGTACTACCACTCGTTAAAACACACCAAGGATGTTGTCAAGTCTGTGGAGCGCATCGCATTATTGGAAGGGGTTACCGACGAAGGATTATTTTTACTGAAAACAGCGGCCATTTTGCACGATGCTGGTTTTATTGAACGATACGACAAGAACGAAGAAATCGGCGCTAGAATGGCTACCGAAATCCTCCCGAAATACGGTTACACCGAACAACACGTAAAAACAATTGTAGAACTCATCCATGTAACAGAACTTCCACATAAACCAATCAATAAACTTCAGGAGATTATTTGCGATGCTGATTTAGACTACCTTGGCACAGATGATTTTGAGGAAATTGCAGAGCGACTTCGTCGTGAATTGACCGAAATGGGTAAACTAGAATCCCGTAAACAATGGGATGAAATCCAAGTGAAGTTCTTAAAACAACATCAGTATTTTACGCAAACGGCCATTCAAATGCGTCAGGAAAAGAAAATGAAGAATTTACAGATTGTAATTGATCGATTGGAAGCGGATCAATATGACGAGATTTCTTAATTTCTAAAGAAACCGAACACCTCGCGTTTTCTTTGGCTCTTTTTTATTGGTTTGGGCAACGGCGTATGAATAAGAAAGGTTCAAAATACTACGGTTAACAGGATTCGCTACTTGAATTTTCTGATCATAATAATACCCTAGTTCTAGACTATGAGGACCATTAAGTTCCATTTCAAGTCCCACATAATACCGAATCCTTGTGAATTGTTTTCCGTTGGGTCCAGTTAACGGATTATAAAAAAACTCGCAACTAACATTTGGTGTAAAAATACTATTGTTGATGTCGAAAGCATAACTCGGTTTAAATCGAAAAGCTTGATCAAATTCTGACTCATAAGGTCCAACTAGTTTACTGAAGGAGTACTGGTAACGGGTTCGAAATCCAAAGGAATGACGCTTAACACCATACGAAAATTGAAGATTTCCGTTGATTCGGTTGCTCGTTAAGAAATTCCCATTGAGTTCTTTTTTACCGATTAATCGGTAATCTAAAGAAACGCGAACGTACTTATTCAATTTGTATTTGAATGAAACCTGAGGAAATAAAGTACCTAATCCTTCACTGCCAAACCGAGTTGTTAAATCTACTCCGTAGGAAAAGTCTTTTGAAATTTTCCCGCTAACACCGAGCTCGTTCCACACTTGAAAAACAGTCGATTGACTATGAATCACACTGAAATTTACACATAGTGCGAATAGAAAAACAACAGATTTCATCAGAGTTTACGGGTATTTATGGTACCCAAATCTACGACTTGTCCTTTCTCAGTGATTTCAAAGGTTTGTTTAATTACATTATTTCCGCTTGGTTGTGTGGCATCATCTTCATATACGAAAACAGTGTATGTTCCTTTTTGAAGGTAGTTAAAAACGAATGAGCCATCATAACTTGTTTTCACGTCATCATCGTAAAATTGATCAGTTGTCCCGTAGATTAAATAAACATTAACATCACTTCCAGGATACTCGGCAATAATATTACCTAGCGCATTGTATTTTTGCTCTTGAATAATTCCTTTTATCGTTGCTCCACCACCAGACCCTTCTACTTTTTTACAAGAATTAGAGAGACTAAGTACAAGAATGGAGAGGATAAGAATAAGTCCGTTTTTCATCAGAAAGAATATTTAATTCATGCAATTTTAACAAAAAAAACAACTTGTTTTAACATTGATCGTTTTTAACATTGGAAATTGTTCGTCTTTTCGCTAATTTTAGTCGCTCTTAACCAAAAACTATGAAACAACTACTACTCAGTTTGATTCTTGTCGTATTTCACCAACTTGCATTCGGACAAGTCGTTATCAATGAATACTCATGTTCAAACATCACTGGTCCTTCAGATGCCTATGGCCAAAAAGAAGACTGGGTGGAACTATACAATGTATCTGCAGCTCCAATCGATCTAACCGGTTGGTACCTTTCTGATAAAGCAACGAATTTAACAAAGTGGATGATTCCAAGTGGTTCTATTGCTGCGAATGGATTTAAAATGGTGTATTGTTCAAACCGTAACTTGGTAAATGGGAATGAATACCATCCAAACTTTACACTTTCTCAAACCGATGGAGATTGGATCATCCTTTCAAATACTTTTGGTAACGTGGTCGATTCCTTTAAAATCGTTCACATGACAAAGGCAAATCATTCGGTTGGACGCTCCACAAATGCCGCCGTTGATTTCAAATTGTTTACGACTCCAACCCCCAATGCAAACAACACTGGGGCACAGAATTTTTACTTGCCAACACCCGTTTTAAGTTTACAAGCCGGATTTTATCCAAGTGCGCAAACGGTTTCGATAACGTGTACTGATCCTACTGCCACCATCAGATATACTTTAGATGGTTCTGACCCCGTAGCGACATCTACCGCTTACACCGGGCCAATTACCATCGCTACAACCAAAGTTCTTCGAGCGGCTGCTTTTGGATCAGGATTAACTTCCTTTAACACGACAAACACCTATTTCATCAATGTTACTCACACTATTCCAGTTGTTTCCGTTTGTAGTCAAGGTGTATACAACCTCGTCGCTCAAGGTAGCCAAAATCCACCAGAACGTGTAGGTTCATTCGAGTTGTTCGAAGACAATCAATTGTTTATGGACGAAGGAGAAGGGGATTTTAATAAGCACGGAAATGACTCTTGGGCTTATAACCAACGTGGTTTCGATTTTGTGATGAGAGATCAATATGGGTATAACAATAACATTTCCGACACCATATTTCCAGAATCCACGCGCGGGAGTTTTCAACGATTGATTCTAAAGCCAGCAGCTAATGACAACTATCCATTTTCAGGTGGAGGAGCTCACATCAGAGATGCATATGTACATACACTTTCTATTCGTGCGGATTTAAAATTGGATGAACGTACATGGAGACCATGTGTATTGTATATCAATGGGGCATATTGGGGAGTATATGAAATAAGAGAAAAAGCAGATGACCACGATTATACTGATTATTACTATGATCAATATAAATACGATTTGCAATATTTGAAAACGTGGGGTGGGACATGGCAAGAATATGGTTCGCCAAATGCTTTACCTGCATGGAACAGTTTGAAAAATTTTGTGGCGACGAACAACATGGGCGTAGCTGCAAACTTTAACTATGTGGATAGTTTATTTAACTGGAAATCACTTGTAGATTACTTCGTGCTGAACTCCGTCACGGTAACAACCGATTGGCTCAACTGGAATACCGCTTGGTGGCGTGGTCTAGATACAACAGGTGAACACAGAAAGTGGGGATATGCTCTTTGGGATCTTGATGCCACTTTTGGACATTATATCAACTACACAGGGGTTCCAAGTACGCAACCGAATGCAGATCCGTGTAATGTAGAGAATTTACCTAATCCTGGAGGACAAGGACATACCTCGATATTACAAAAACTGATCAATGAAAACCCAGTAGTCGAACAATACTATATTGCACGTTACATCGATTTATTGAACACCAAATTATCTTGCTCTTTCATGATTCCTTTGCTCGATTCCATGTTGGCAGAAATAGCTCCAGAAATGCCGGGTCAAATTGCCAAATGGGGAGGAACAATGGCTGCCTACACGGCGAACGTTAATGCTTTACATAACTTTATCAACACCCGCTGTACAGCGCTCACACAAGGACTAATCGACTGCTACCAATTAACTGGACCATTTCCGGTAACGTTTGATGTTTCCCCGGCTAACGCTGGAACGATCAAAGTAAATTCAATTTATCCTCCAAGTTACCCTTGGTCAACAACGTACTTCGGTGGTATTCAGACCAACGTGAAAGCGAAAGCAAATACAGGGTATATTTTTGACCACTGGACCTACACCACTGGACCAATGGGCTTAGCAAATACGCTAGATTCAAATTTCATCAACATCAATGGTCCTGAAACCATTGTCGCTGTATTCGTGCCAGACATTCCAGATTTGGATGGCGATGGATGTTTAAACACCGTGGAAGTGGCCGCCGGAACAGATCCGAACGTAGTCGACACGGATGGTGATGGTGAAAACGATTGTGCTGAACTTGGACCAAATCCGGCAACTCCTCTCGATACAGATGGAGACGGAATCATTGACGCGCTTGAATCCATTATTGTGGATACTGACGGTGATGGAGTAATGAATGAATTAGACCCAGATAATACAAATCCTTGTATTCCAAATGCAAATGCGGGTCCTTGTGACCAAGATGGCGATGGACTTACAAACACGCAAGAAGGATTGGCTGGAACGAGTCCGACGAATCCAGATACGGATGCTGATGGAATCAACGACGGGACAGAAGTAACAAATGGTTCAGACCCGTTGAATCCATGTGATCCAGATGACACTCTTCCAGGTTGTCAAATTGATACAGATTTCGACGGATTAACGGATGCTCAAGAAGCTGTACTTGGAACCAATCCGAACAATCCAGATACGGATGGCGATGGTTATAACGATGCACTTGAAGTAACTCAGGGATCAGACCCATTGAATCCATGTGACCCGAATACAAGTTCTCCAGAATGTGCAGACGGCATCTATATTCCAACGGCATTTTCACCAAATAACGTCGGAAATGTAGATAATGATGTTTACCAAATCATTGTTGGGAAAAACATTGAATCCATTGGATTTAAAGTCTTTGACCGATGGGGAAATCTCTTGTTTGAATCGACGAATAAAACGTTTAAGTGGGACGGAACATATAAAGGAAAATTATTGAACACGGGTGTATATGCTTACATCGTAGATGTTACGTACATCGGTGGCACAACGAAAAAAATGACCGGAAACATTACTTTAATTCGATAAACTGAAAATGAAGATCAAAGCCTTACTTTTTAGTTTAATAGGGTTCACCGTATTTGCCCAAGATTACCATTTGACTCAAATGGATAAAACCATGGCTATCTGGAATCCATCTGCCACTTCGATGCATCAAGGATTTGAGAAAGTTAGCATGCAAAATCGGAATCAATGGATAGGTTCAGGCACCCAATTTATGACCAGCTATGGAATGGGTGAATTCTCCGTCGGTAAGACAAAGAAAAGTGACAAAGCCTATGCTGGAATCGGTGTGTTTTTTAGCAATGACGTTGGTGGGGATTCGAAGATGTCACAGAAATCATTTGGAACATCAGTAAGTGGACACTTGCCATTAGCTAAAGGACATTGGTTGTCAGCAGGAATTCAAACAGCATTCTGTAACCGCAGTGCTGATTTCTCTCGATTGCTTTATTACTCTCAATGGAATGGGAGTTCTTTAGATCCAAATGTATACTCTGGAGAAGCAAATGATTTTACGTCCTTTACGTTCTTAGATGCAGGTTTGGGAATAAACTATCGCTATATCCCCGGAAATAAGCCGAATTTAAGCGCTGGACAAATGGCGATTCTAGGTGGATTTTCGATTGCACATGCAAACAGTCCCAAGTTGAATTATAATAGTTTGAATACTGATCGTTTGTTTCGAAAATACTGCTTCAATACACAAATAAAGTATGCCTTTGATGATAAGTCGAGCATGGAGTTAAGCGTCAATCAATTTTTTCAAGGTCCACACGCAGAAACTATTCTCGGATTATTCTATCGCTCCAAGTTGAGAGGAAATTCGGAAATCACCAACATGGTCAATTCTCAGTCTTTTGTCGCTGGAATGTATTTT
>JBEDJV010000055.1:0-8256 GCA_041172545.1 Bacteroidota bacterium
AATAAGTAAGCCATTTATAATAATTTAGAGTGCAAAAATAACAATATTCAATGGGAAAGTAAAGCGTTTATCCTCTGACTATGAATAAAATTTACTACCCGATTTCACCATGCGTTTCAATAGCGCATTTGGACGATAGCGATCTTCTCCATATTCTTCGAAAAGCGCGGTAGATTTATCTAAAACCCAGTCTAGTCCGAGCTCATCTGCCCATGCCAACAATCCTTTTGGATAATTCACTCCTTTCGTCATCGCTAAATCGATGTCTTCAACGGATGCCACTTGCATAAATACCGCGTCGATGGCTTCATTGATCAACATGACAAGAACGCGTTCAAAGAGCTGTTTGCCTAGTTTTTCATCCATCAATGGACTCAATGCTACGGCATTTTCACTGTAATCATAGAATCCACGTCCTGTTTTGCGGCCATAAAATCCTGCCTCACTGTGACGCTTTTGCGTGAAGGATGGTTTAAATCGTGGATCGTAATAAAATGCTTGAAAAACGGATTCTGTAACAGCGTAGTTTACGTCGTTTCCAATGTAATCCATTAAGGTAAATGGACCCATTTTAAATCCACCAAAATGGTTCATCGCCCAATCGATTGTGGCAAAATCAGCCAATCCTTCTTCGAACATGCGTAAGGCTTCTCCGTAAAATGGACGTGCAACCCGATTGACGATAAATCCAGGAGTATCTTTACACACAACCACTGTTTTCCCCCAACTTTTAATCAAGTCAACGGCCTGATTGGTTGTTCCTTCAATTGTTTGAACGGATGGAATGATTTCCACCAATGGCATAATCGTTGCTGGATTGAAAAAGTGAATTCCAATGATGCGATCGGACTTTTTCAAAGCGGAGCCAATCGATGCAATGGATAGGGAAGAGGTGTTGCTCGCAAGAATACACTGTGGTGAAACGATGTTCTCCAAACTAGAAAAAACACTGTGCTTCACTTCCATCTTTTCGACAATGGCTTCAATGATTAAATCACAAGTCGCTAGGGCATCAAGTGAACTAACATAGCTCACGGATGATTCGATGGATTTCTTCTGTTCCTCTGTGAATTTACCTTTCTCTACTAGTTTTACTAAGGATTTTTCAATTCCTGATTTTGCGCGCTCAAGTTGTTCAGTATTCGCATCCATTAAAAAAACGGGATGTCCACACTGAGCGGCCACTTGTGCAATACCTGAACCCATGGTTCCAGCACCAATAACACCAATTATTTTACTCATCTTCCTTTAAATTCTGCTGGACGTTTTTGAATAAATGCATTAACTCCTTCCGTGAAATCATCCGTTTCTCCAGCTTCTGTTTGTAAACTTTCTTCTAAATCTAATTGATCTTCTAAGGAATTGAACAAGCCTAAATTCACGGCTTTTTTCGTTAATCCGAGTCCACGTGTAGGCATTTTAGCCAATTGCTCTGCTAGTTTTATGGATTCTTCTTCGAATTGTTCGTCCTCGAACACTTTGTATATCATGTTCATGCGTTCTGCCTCAACAGCTGAAACTTTGTCGCCTGTCATCATCAATGCCATGGCTTTTTGCATCCCGATTAAACGGGGTAAAAAATACGTTCCTCCTGAATCTGGAATGAGTCCAATTTTGGAAAAGGCTTGAATAAACGATGCTGATTTTTTCGCTACAACAATATCACAAGCTAGGGCAATATTTGCTCCAGCTCCAGCTGCGACACCGTTAACAGCCGAAATCACTGGTTTTTCCATTTCGCGAATTTTTAAAATGATTGGATTGTAGTGATCCTTCACGATTGAGCGTAAAGCTGGACCTTCCGGGTCAATAGCCTCTGCTAAATCTTGTCCAGCACAAAAGGCTTTTCCTTCACCGGTGATCATCACCGAACGAATTTCTGGATTAATGGCGCAATCATCCAACACATCTTGTAATTGCAAGGCCATTGTTTTATTGAATGAATTGAAGACACTTGGTCGATTCAAGGTAATGCGGCATACGCCATTTATGATTTCTTTACCTATTTCCATGAGTTTTATGATTTATTCTTTTTATATAAATTACCTAATTGAAGCGCCCGTTCTCTGATGGTATCTCTTAAACTTTTTGGTTCAATCACCTCAATTTCCCCAGCGTAACCGAGTAAATTTCGGATAAATTCCTCAGACACCAATACCTTCAGTTCAAAGGTGCTAAATTCTGCGTTTTCTTCCAAAAGCAGTTGGGATTGATGAAAAGGTTGTGAGGCAATGTATTTTCCGGCAATGTGATTTGCTTTTAGGACAATTCGCTCTGTTTTCCCTTTGTAGGAAGTAATTCCAACGGTGTCTTGAAAATACGTTGCTGGATCAAAGTCCACCGGCAAACTTGATTCATCCTCCAACACTTTCGGCTCCTGCATACGATCTAGCGCATACGTGATGATGTCATTTTTTAATTTGTCAAAACAGATGAGGTACCAGCGATTTCGGTATTCTTTCAAGAATAACGGAGAGACTTTTCGTGGTTTTTCGACTCCTTTCACAAAGCTCGCATAAATGAACCACAGCATTTTTTTTCCGCGAATGGCCTCCAAAATTAGAGGGAGGAATTCGTTTCCACCACTCGAAACAACGGACTCGAATTGCACGTATTTTTGAATGTCCTCGTCTTCAGGATTCCCGCCAATCGAAACGCGATCAACGATTTTATCAATGGCATTACCGAATTGTTGGAAAAAAGGAACTTCCTTAAATTGCTGCAAGGTTTTTACGGCAAATTTGATGGAACTCAATTCGTCTTCTGATAAGGGAATATCGTTGATACTGAAGTTTGGATCTTCGTAAAAATATCCTTTGTGTAGTTTGCTGTATTTAATCGGCGCATCATGTTCCATTTTCATGTTGAACATGTCTTTTTCAATCGTTGAATCACAAATATTGTTGCCGTCATCTGTTCCGTAAAGTGATTCCTCACATGCGGCACGAAGCTCTTGTTTACATGGATAAGGCTTGTACTTATTTCGCAACATCCGGTCGATGATGCGAAAGCGAATCAAGGCATTTTTAATGTGCGGCATTAGTTCAAGACTGCTTTTTTCTGATAGCCAAACAATTCAAAAAACTTAATGGCTTGTACAACTTCATATGGCACATCGTCCTCCCAACTCGCTGCTCCAGCTTTTATTTTACTCAAAACATCATCCGAAAGGATGTGTAGCAAACGCTCATTGTATTCCGGAATTGCAGCAATCTTATCGTTTGCTTGCATGTACGTCAACAATCCGGTTAAGTTTTCTGGAAGTTTAATGTTGTGTAAACCATATAGTTCTCCGCTGTCTACATTGATGGCAGGATACACATACAATTTAACATTGTGTCCGAATCCTCGTCCAAACGCTTCCAACAATCCGCCAGGTAAATTATCGTAATATTTCTCGTCAAAAATGATGTGAAGATTGTATACACCCATGATGACTCCTACTAAATTTCCTTTGGCAATTGCGGAAAGGTATTCGAGCATTTTGTAATGTTTCAAATAATTGGAAACCATCACCGTGTAACCAAGTGAACCTAAAAGTTCTGCTCGGTCGAGGAAGTCTTTGTCTGAAATCTTTCCGTCTGCGGTTAAATCTTTCAAGGTCAACTCGAAGACGACCTCTAAATTTTCCTCTTTGACACGGTTTTCTTTCAGAAATTCTTTTCGTGCTTTTTCAATCATGTCGATGTGGACTTTCGTCACGGGACGAAAACGTCCACGCATCAACAAAATGTTCTTTTTATACAGTGCCGTAGAAGGCTGCATCACGTTTTTCGCTAAGTCGAACATCGTTGCATTGGTGATTCCACGTCGAACTAAATTCAAGGCAATGATTCGGTTATCCATTTCCTCAAAGTCTGGACCTGAAATTCGCAGCATGTCGATTTCCATTCGGTCTCTTGGAAGTCTTTGAACGATTCCGTCGATGAATTCATCAATATTACTTGATTGAAAATAACAAGCATAGACCAAATTCACCCCCAATATTCCAAGTGCCTCTTGCTGTGCCTTGTGACTATTGTCGTGCATTTTGATGTGCAAAATTACCGTGTTCGGTTTCTTGTCAATTCCCAATTGGAAACGCATTCCAACCCATCCTTGTCCTTGATTTGTTTTGTGGTAATTTAAGGATTCTACAGTGTTGCAAAACGAAAAGAACCTTGCTTCTCGATTTTTGACAGGTAAGATGTCTTGCAGGTGTAAAAACTCTGTTTCCAACATCGTTGAAAGTCTTTCTTCACAAACATATCGGATGGTTTCTCCGTACATGGAATCTGAAACTTTCATATCATATGCAGACTGTGTATACGCAATCGTACCCGAACTACCTCCAGCTTTGAAAAAGTTCGCAGCGACTTCTTGACCAGCTCCAATCTCGGCAAAGCACCCATAAATATCTGGTGTTAAGTTGATTTTTAACGCTTTTTCTTCGGTCGTTAGTCTTGTGTTTTCTCCCATTAATTCGGGTCTTTAAATGATGGATTATTGATGAAATTGTAGTCGCTTAGGGTAAGTAAAAATTTCTTCAACAAGTATTTTTCTTGTGCGTCTAATTGGACGCCACCTTGATTGGCATATTCGATTAATGGATCAATCGTTGGACTCATGTGAATTCCACTTGAATAATGTTCGATTACTTCATCCAGGCTTGCAAAACGTCCATCGTGCATGTATGGAGCTGTAAAAGCAATGTTTCTCAGTGTCGTAACTTTGAATTTGCCGTTTTCTTCAGGATTCTGCGTGACACCACCTCGACCTAAATCACTAAACGTGGCGTCTAGTCCATTGTTGCTAAATTTCTTCACACGCATCAATGGTCCGTTATGGCAATGAAAACAGTCGGCACCATTCAAACTTTTGAACAGGTCATATCCTGCCCATTCATCCAAATCTATCGTTGAAAGCAATGCTTGCTCTGATGACGTTAAGCTTAAATTATTTTCAAATTTGTACATGACATCATACTTCGATTCACTTGAAATCATGGTGCGGATAAACTGTGCGATTGCTTTTGCTGCCTTTACAGAATCAACTCCTTCCTCCCCAAACGCTTTGAAAAAACGATTGCGGTAAGTGACATCGGCATTGAGTTTGTGAATGGCATCTTTCCAAGATTGATGCATTTCGATTGGATTTAACACTGGTTCAATGATTTGAGATTCCAAGGTCGTTTTCCGTCCATCCCAAAAAAAGTAATTTTCCCAACCTAAATTAATTAAAGCCATCGATTGACGGTTCCCAAATATGCCATCGATTCCGACGGAATATTGATTAACATCTGAAAAAGAATGCTGTGGCATATGACAAGAGGCACAATTCATGGAATTATCTCCACTTAATTGCTTCTCGTAAAATAAATAACGTCCAAGTTCAACGCCCTCTACCGTCATAGGATTGTCCGCGGGGATGATCATATCGGGGAAATGGGACGGGATTTTTAATTGATAAGGCGTGGGCGTATAATCTGCTTTGTCCTTTCGACAAGCAACCAAAAGCAATAAACAAGAAAGCACACCAATCAATTTCATTAATAAAGTGTTAGTGCGTTTTTGAAGTTTTGTATCACTTTTTGCGTTAAGGCTTCCTGTCCCGCAGCAGTATGTGTTAAATGCTCATCCTTCAAGTTGATGGGACTTGTTTGGTTCGTTAAAAAATAAGCCAAATCCAATTTCAAAGGAAGCTCCCAAACTTTATTCCCTTTGTCTTGCCATTGAACATTCTCGAATAGGAAAGACTGCAGGTAATTGTCCGTGCCAACATGAAAACTGAAACTTAAATCTAAATTATTAGTCGCATCGATAATGGTATCTACTTTTCCTTCAATATTCATGAAGATATAGCCTGGATTCCATCCCCAATGCATCGGTCCAGCATTGCTAATGTTCAATGGACTATCATTCGGAAAAGCAGAAGGATCAAGGTGATTTAAACTGGAGTCTACACCAATCTTTCCTGAAAGATTTGAAAAGTTCAAGTGATTCCCCGCTCGTGAGGTCAACAAGGATCCTGTTTCACGGTAGTTAAATAATGCCGCTTCGATCAATTGATTTGTTCCGTTTTTCAAAAGCGTGAAATAACACGTCAGCTCGGTGAATTTTACTTTGTATCCTTCAGCTGTGGTATACACCGAGTCCATATAAAAAGTTTGAGCTCCGTATGTCGGATTAATCGTAACCTTCACCGTTTCTGTTATCGGATCAACGGGTTTAGGATCTTTAGGATCACAACTCCAGAGAAGTGGCAAAATCGCTGCTAAAAATAGGAAATTCTTCATGTAACAAATTTAACCCAAAACAATCAAATTTTGTTCGTAATTTTAAAAAAATCCTCATAACAATCTTTTTACGTATCATTTAGAATAGACTACATGCAAACTATTGATCGAAATATCCATCCTCTCAGTGTTTTAAGTGCTTCAGCAGGGTCGGGAAAAACACATCAATTGGTTTTGGAGTACCTCAGTATTTTATTAAAGGATACCCAGTTTAAACGCAAGTACAAAAGTTTAGTCGCCATGACCTTTACCAATAAGGCGGCAAGTGAAATGAAGGAACGAATTTTGTCTACTTTATTTGGACTTGCTTACGAAGATCCGACGAATACGAAAGTGGAAACCATGCGTAAAGAGTTAGTGGAGCAAACAGAACTTTCATCGGCTGAATTAGCTCGACGAAGTAAACTTGCTTTGGAAGGAATTTTACACGCATATGAGGATTTTCATGTATCCACTATTGATAAATTTAATTTAAGACTGATCCGCTCTTTCTCACGAGACTTGGATTTGCCTGCTGATTTCGAGGTGATTTTAAACGAAACACAAGTGACGGAGGATGTGGTTGATGTCCTAATGAATCAACTTGGAGCACCAGGTGCGGAAGATGTGTCGGAATGGATGTACACCTACGCAAAAGCTAATTTGGCAGAGGGAAATAGTTGGAATTTTCGTAAGCAATTAATTGAGTTTTCTGGAATATTGAGCCAAGAAAAAAACGCCGAAAAAATCCAACAGTTATTGCAACTTGAACTCACCAATGGAAATTATAAACGTTTATTTGAAGACCGAAACAAACTCGTTTCGGATTTTCTTGTCGATGCCAAACGCGTTCACGATGATTTTTTCGCATTGGATTTAAATCACAATACCATTGCGGGTAAAAGTACTACGGTGAATAACTTCACGAAATTAAATGTGGAGAATGAATGGCCAAAAGGCGCTTCAAATGACGTAGGATTGTTTTCAGAATCGTTTTTGAAACTCATGAAGGACGGCTCCAAACTAAGCATTCCTTCGTCGTTGAAACAGGATGTAATTCAATTGAACGAACGCTACCTGAAGGATTTAGCTTCCTACAACTTGATTGAACTCTACCGCAAAAACTTTTTCAATATGGCGCTTTTGCAACATGTCGGAAAGCAATTGAAGGATTTGATGAATGAGGAACAACTTATTCGAATCTCCGAGTTTAATAAGTTAATCAGTAAACTCGTGAGGGACGAGGAGGCTCCCTATATTTATGAGCGCTTAGGTGTCCGTTTTGAACATTTTCTGTTGGATGAATTTCAAGATACTTCTCGTTTGCAATGGTTGAATTTAATTCCGCTTATCCTCGAGTCTTTGGGACACAACAGATGGAATCTGATCGTTGGAGATGCGAAACAATCAATCTATCGATTCAATAATGGACTGGCCGAACAATTTGTGAGTTTACCGGCCATTTATAACCCGGAAAATGATGTGCAAATTGCGTACAAAAGCGCTCGGTTGGCTAGCCGTGGAATGAAGCGCGTACTGGATTCGAATTATCGATCGGCCAAAGAAATTGTTGAGTTTAACAACGAACTTTTTAAAGGGTTGGCGAAAATCCTTCCTGCTTCAATGGCCCATTTTTATCAGGACCTTGAACAAAAAGCACAGCGAACAAAAAACGGTTACATTCATATTGAGTCCATCAAGCAGAAATTAACCTTCGATGAACGCTTAGAAAAGGTAATTGGATTTATTGAAGAAATTTTGGGCGCAGGTTTTGAGCCGGGAGATATTTGTATTCTAACAGAAACAAATAAATTGGGTAATGAACTCGCCATCGGACTAACCGAACGAAAATACCAGGTGGTCTCCCAAGATTCCCTTTTGGTCTCTAAAGATGCGCAGGTTCAATTGATTCTTTCCTATTTGCGTAGACGCGCATCACCAAGGAAAACGACTGAAACGAAACGTTTTGCTGAATTGTATTTTAGGATGAATGAATCCTTTTC
>JBEDJV010000056.1:0-8242 GCA_041172545.1 Bacteroidota bacterium
GATTCGAACCAAGATCTGTCAACGACTCACCTTTGTCGAAATCCGCATGGTTTTCACGGTATTTTTTCAACCATTCACTCATTCGTCTTCGTCATTCGAGAAATCGTCCTCTAATTCACTTGTCGAATCCTCCTCCGATTCATCTGCCATAAAAACTTCTTCTTCCGTATCGTCGAAATCAGATCCCGAAGCAGAGAACACTGCGCGAACAGGAGTGTGTTCTTCGATGTCATCCTCTACATTCATTTTTTTCAATGCTGGACTCTGAACATCTTCTTCGCGGTATGGGAAAATCTCAACAATGGGAGAAGAAACGATGGAAGCAATCACGAAATCAATCATCATGGTTGACAAACTTTCCACGGTGCGCTCATACGCTTCTTTTACGTTTGATGCGGACACCAAAAAGTTTTGAGAAACGGTTTTCGCCTTCTCCCCTTCTTCGTCCATGCGGTCGTAAGTCACCTTACATTTGAACCACGTTTCTGTATCATCGTATTGAAAAATATCATGTAAATCCGTTCGTGCAATTCCGGTTACTTGGAACTCACCACGGATGGTCGTACCCAATTCCTCATAGATACGCGCCTCTGCATCCGTAAAGGTCATGGCAGCTAATAAATAAGGTTCGGAAACACGTTTAAACGATCCGTTTTCTAATTGTTTTGTGTATTTTACTTTAACGGTAAACCAACTATTCATGAGGTAATTTTTTAGCTTACAAAGATACTTGCTTTCAAGCGATTTACCTCAATTGTTGATAACATTTCATGGGGGAAAGTCAAGGTGGTTTTTGCGAACATACATAATTTACGATTTAAAATGGTCGTTGTATGTTTGGAATTTCATTCAGATTATCCAAAGCCTCACCTCTAATGGATGAAAAATAACGTTAAAGCAAGCGTACAATAATAAAACTTTCATTTAAAAATCTTCCTATGAAATTACTTTTTACTTGTTTCCTTTCTTTCCTTTTTTTCAGCTGCACAAAGGAGAAAGTGCCAACTTCGGCTATACCGAATGAATATCAGTCCAAGGGGAATTTTTTAATCCTGCAAGTGGGCACGGAATTGGATGCCGTGTATGAATACCAGCTAGCAACGACCGAATTGACCCAAAACAACTTGCCGATATACCATTTGACGATGAACGATGGATTTGAGAATTATACAGCTTGGAAATTCATGCCAAATGACCTGGTATTGTTCGATCAAAAAATGACCAAACTCACGTATAACGCGACCAAAATTGAACCGAACATATTGGGTTCCTCAAATGAATTCATTCCATTCGACTCGACAAAAATTCAATGGATTGGCAATCCAAGCTCAGCCGATCTTTCCCAAATTTGGTCCAAGGTTTCAGCACTTAACTTGGTGAAATGCTACCGAAACACACATCCAAACTCGAAAATCGGATTTCACCCAACGATGATGTCTATCTACGATGAACAACTTGGATTAAGCATCCCTACCGAAAAATACTTGGTGTATTTAGTGAAATGATGAAACCTGCTTGATTCATTTCTTTCAAGAACTGATTGAAAATCATCAAATAGTTGCCAATTAATTTACTTCATCATTGTACACGTTACCAATTTTTGGTACTTTTAAAGTTAAATTGAAAATACCATGAGTAAAAACACATCAATTTCTCTAGGAAATCACTTTGAACAATTCATTACGAATGAAATAAAATCTGGACGTTATGGATCGGTGAGTGAGGTAATCCGAAATGCATTGCGTTTGCTGGAAAGCGAAGAAAAAAAATTATCAGAAATACGGAATGCACTGATCGTTGGTGAGGAAAGTGGATGGGTAGAAGATTTTTGTCCAAAAGAACAGTTGAAATCACTTCATAATAGGCATAAATGAAGAAATTAGAACTTAAAATTAGTTCTGAAGCATTTTCTGATCTTGAAAAAATTTGGGTTTACACATTCAAAAATTGGTCAAAAGAACAAGCCGATAGATACTACTCACTCATCATTGATGAAATTGAATTTCTAAGATCCAATCCACTTACTGGAAAATCAGCTGAAATTGTAAGACCAGGATACAGAGTAGCTTATGTAAAGTCACACCTTATTTTTTATAAAGTTGAAATTGAGCAAAAAATGGAAATTATAAGAATTCTTCATCAACGGGTTAATATTGACGAGTGGCTTAACTAATTGAACGTCGAAACAAGTAAAACAGAATGGAAAAATGAAAAAAATCCTTTTATTCCTCGCGCTCCTATTCATCAGCATCTCCGCCTTTTCACAGAGTCGCTATATTTCGGAAACGACGAAACAAATCGTGTACACCCGAGACGGCGGAACCTGTAATTGTTGTGGGAGTTCATCCAATCTGGAATACGATCACATCACTCCCTTTTCCTGCGGCGGAAGCAGTGAAGCGTCGAACATTCAACTGCTGTGCATGTCCTGTAACCGCAGTAAATCGAACAGCTGCACCTGTAAAATACACGATCGAACGGTTGGAACCAATTGCTGTGATGGTGGCTCGACCAAACAACCAACCACTGCGGCAAGGCAATGTACTGGAACGACTCAAAAAGGAGCGAGGTGCAAAAACAAAACAACCAATTCCAGCGGACGTTGTTACCTCCATTAATGTCAAACAAACTCGTACTAAATGAAAAAGACCCTACTATTTGCCATTGATGTGAAGACAAACGAAGTCATTGTTTCCGCATCGCAAAAAGGAAGCATGGAAATTGAGTTTATTGAACGGATTCATCAAAGCGAAAACGAATTACTCTTCGATGCCGTATCGATCTTAACAAAATTGACCACTTCACCCAATTTTTACGCAGCGCTGTTTAAGTCCATGGATAAAGTGTGTCAGATGATTTATCAGAAGCACTCCGCCTAGACGGAGAGAGCGGAGAATCAGAGTGAGAAACAGAGCGAACATCGGAAAACGAATACCGAACATCGAACCAAACATTTGCCTATCTTTGCGCCGCAACCACTAGACCAAGCACTTATGTTAAAGCAAGTAAAAATATCCGTTCTAATGGCTGTTTTTAATACCGATTTCTCTTACATCAAACGGGCAATCGACTCCGTTTTAAATCAGGAT
Source organism: Bacteroidota bacterium (assembly GCA_041172545.1). GTDB lineage: Bacteria > Bacteroidota > Bacteroidia > Flavobacteriales_D > Crocinitomicaceae > UBA952. Next base: position 3,090 of record JBEDJV010000056.1, read on the forward strand.
TTTCAAGATTTCGAACTGCTCATCATCGATGATGGTAGCACGAAAAATAACCGCGAGGCCTTGATGCAATATGTGGAACAACACGAGAACAAAATAATCTACATTCGTCATAGCAATCGCGGACAGTCTGCGTCCATCAACCGTGGCGTTCTTTACAGCATGGGCGACTACATTACCATCCTAGATAGTGACGATCAATACAAACCAAACCATTTAACGGAGTGCTTGAAGGAAGCTGAAAACGTAGACTTGATTTGCTCCACTACCGAAACAATCGTCGATACCGCTGAAGATTACTACGTTCCAGACAAAAATGACCAAACAAAACTCATTCATTTAGACGAGGTCATCCTTTTCGGCACCTTGTTCGGAATAAAAAAGGTGTTCACGAGCATCGATTTTAGAAATGGATTCGCCGCGGATGCCGATTTTTACGAAAAAGCTGGAGCTCAATTTCGTGTGAAGAAAGTCGACTTAAGAACGTACATCTATCACCGTAACATGCCAAACAGCATTTGCTCGACCATCAAGAAAGCCAACTTAGTTAACTGTTAATTGATGTCTTTTTCGAATACAAAAGGGATCTCGTCAGACAGAAATCTCATCATGGCCTGTCACATTTCAGGGGTGTTTGATGTGAATCGAAATGAAACCCTCAACGATGACAACTACGAATTGGTAAGTGAATGGGCAGTATCCATCGCAGCGCAAAAACTACACGGAATCATCTTTCACAACAACTTCAGCGCGGAAACCTGCCTGAATCACGAAAATGAATTCATTTCTTTTATCCGCGTCAACTACAACCCAGCATTCAATCCAAACGTATTTCGGTATTTTGTTTACCGTGATTTTTTGGAAAAAAATGCTGACCGATTTGACAATCTTTTCGTGTCGGATGTTTCTGATGTTACACTGATGAAGAATCCATTTACAGATCCCTTTTTCACTGAAAATCCAAATGCTCTTTTTTGTGGCGATGAGCCCAAAATACTGAACAACGATTGGATGAACGATCATTCGACACATTTACGCAACAACATTGCAGATTACGCAGCTTACGAACAGAAGTTCGCAGACGCAACACTCTTAAACTGCGGAATCATCGGAGGAAAAGCGCCTTTATTCTTTGAGTTTCTTCAACAGTTGTGCGAAATTCACCTAAAAGGAAACAGCGACAACAAAACCGCGTTTACCGGTGACATGGGCGCCTTTAATTATGTAGCGAGAACTCGATTTAATGAAAACCTCAAACACGGAACGCCAGTGAATACGGTTTTCAAAGCATACGAAAACGACCGTAGGGATTGTTGGTTTAAGCATAAATAAGAGCGATACAAGGTGTTTATTGAATCCTACTTCCCAAATCCAAAAGGAAGCAAGTCTTTCACCGAATGAAGCACGATGGTGCGCTTGTCCTGGTTCACTAAGATCACGCGGATTTTTTTTGCTTGTCTGTTTTCTGTTTCCAACATGACTTGACGACAAGATCCACAGGGAGATAATAAAAATTCACTTGGCATCAAGTCTCCTCTCGCCACCACACAAATGGTTTCAATCGTTTCCGTTGGATAATTTGCGCCAGCGTAAAAAAGCACCACTCGCTCGGCACAGAGTCCGGATGGATAAGCAATGTTCTCTTGGTTATTTCCTTTTAAGGTGAGTCCGCTTGACAAACGAACCGATGCTCCAACCTTGAATTGACTATACGGAGCATACGCTAAATCCATCGCCTCATAGGCTAATTCAACCAACTGAAGGTCCGATTCCGCCAAATTCTCCCAAGTGGAATGAAGCTCGTAATCAAAGTGAAAAGATTTTTGCATAAAGCCTTCAACGCGCATTTTTACATGTTGTTACAATTAATCCGTTTTTCGTCCGCTTTTTCGAAGATCTCCACCGCATTTTTCTTAACTTCGTGTCCTTAAAATCAATTAAATGCAATCTTTAGAAGAAAAAGCGAGCTACGGTGTTGGAATGAGCATCGGTGAAAGTTTGAAGAATCAACAATTAGAGCACATCAACGTGAACTTGATGATGCAAGCCATTCAGGCTGTTTTCAACGATGAAACAACCGCATTAACGGCGGATGAAGCAAATATTTTCATTCAACAATACTTGGATGAGAAAAAGAATGCCGCTTTCAGCGCAAACAAAACACAAGGTGAAGAATTCTTAGCGGAGAACGCGAAAAAAGAAGGGATTCACCAAACGTTTTCTGGATTGCAATACGAGATTTTAACAGAAGGTGATGGCGCGAAACCAGCTGGAACAGACAATGTAACCGTTCATTACCATGGTACCTTGATCGATGGAACGGTTTTCGATAGTTCGATGTTACGTGGAACACCAGCAACCTTTGGTGTGCACCAAGTGATTCCAGGATGGACCGAAGCATTGCAATTGATGTCTGTTGGATCTAAATTCCGCTTATACATTCCACAAGAATTGTCCTACGGAGCAAATCCACATCCAGGTGGACCCATCCAACCATTCAGTGCACTTATTTTTGAAGTTGAACTTTTAAACATTAACTAATGATTCGTTATTCCCTATTGATCGCCTTAATTCTCGTACTTCAAGCATGTGGAGGAGAAGAGAAAGTTGAATTAAAAACCATGCAAGAGAAATACTCTTATGTTCTAGGTTGTGAAATTGCTAAACCATTTATTACAGAAAGTCCGTTTAACAAAATGGACAAAGAAAAATTAGTGGAAGGATTTAAATGTAAAGTCGCTGATTCAGAATTTGAAGGACTTTCTAAAACCGTGACAAAATGCATCGGTAAAACAGGAAAAGAGTTCAATGAGAAATTCAACGCAGAAGGATCATTGGCTGTTGGAAAAATCAACCGTCAACGTTTTGAAGGATACTTTAAAGACTTAGATGCCTTGCCATTGATTGACATCAAAATGGTTGAAAAAGGTTTCTCTGACGGATTGAACAAGTTAGACATCGAAGTCTTAAAAAACGAGGATCGCAAGAAAATCATGTCAGCTTTCGAAGTCGAAATGAATAAAAAATACGCGAAAATCACAGAACAGTTCAAAGCAGCTGGGGAAGGATTCTTAGCGATGAACAAAACGAAACCAGGAATCATTACAACAGCAAGTGGACTTCAATACCAAGTGATCAAAGCTGGAAAAGGAGCACATCCAACGGCAACTTCAAGTGTAAAAGTGCACTACCAAGGAAGCATCCCTGAGGGTGGAATCTTTGATAGTTCGATTGGAAGAGAGCCGGTTACTTTCGTGTTAAACCAAGTGATTCCAGGATGGACCGAAGGAATTCAGTTGATGAACATTGGATCAAAATTCAAATTCTTTATACCTCAAGAATTGGCGTATGGCGGAAATCCACCACCAAATACCATCATCAAACCGTATTCTCCACTTATTTTTGAAGTTGAATTACTTTCCATCGAAAAAAGCGAAACTCCTGATTTAGGAATCAACCCACAAGGAATTCGCTAAATAAATTGTATTTTTGATTCAAACAAACTCAGATGATCAAACGTTTTCTCTCCCTTCTTTTTTTAGCAGCATTGTTTCTTCAAAGCTGTTCTGAAGATGTTAAATTAGCCGGTGACTTCAAAGAAACCGCTATCGTCTATGGTTTATTGGATCAAGCTGACTCCATCCATTACGTGAAAATCACACGTGCGTTCATTGGACCAGGAAATGCCTTGGACATCGCTCAAATTGCAGATTCTAGTTATTTTGACCAGGTGGATGCAACCGTTTCGGAAGTCGTAAACGGAACCGTTACTCGCACATGGATCCTGAAAGACACACTCATTCAAGACAAGGATACAAACGGATATTTCTATGGTCCGGAGCAAAAAGTGTATTATTTCAAAACACTACCAACTGGAACAAACGAAGTGATTCAAACGTCTACCGACCCATTGAAATCGTCGTTGAAGCCAACTGCTCTTTACCGCTTTAATGCAAGCATCAACAATGGAGCGTTTGAGGTCAGTGGCGAAACTGCTTTGGTGCGTGGAATTACCACGAACTCCAGTTCTCAAAATTACACCTTCAAATTCGCGGATAGTCCGGGTGAGTATTTATCTTCTGGATTGGCCGTTTCAAATTCGGGGAATTCCTATCTCATGAATGGACAATTGGATGTCGCATACAACGAATACATGGCTGGAATTCCTTACACGAAAACGTACAATTGGAAAGTAGGTGAAAAAGAAGTAACACCAAATAGTTCCTTAACGTTCTCCGTGAGCGGAAGATCCTTTTATGACTTGATGAAGCAAAGCATTGTAGAAAACCCACAAGTGGAAAAAAGAACAATGAAAGGAATCTACATCACCATTACCGGTGGTGCAGAAGAATTATACAATTACATTACAGTGAACAAACCAAGTTCTGGCCTTGCTCAAAGTAAACCAAGTTACACCAATCTTTCTGTTACAAATGGAAAACGTGTTGTGGGAATCTTTTCTTCTCGTCAAACAGTGAAAATATTCAAACCATTCTACACTTCACCGCAACAAGCATACATTCGCGCCATCGATAAGAAAAGCACCCGCGAATTATGTCAAGGTCCGATAACCGGAAACTATTTATTCTGTTCCAATCATCCTGGAGATAACGTCGTCAATCAGGAAGAATCCTACGCTTGTCAATAATTTTCCTAGGGTAAACTTCTAGGAGTTCGTATCTTTACCCTTGTGAGTGAAAGAATAACTTATTTTGCAGATGTCCTGCTGCCTGTTCCCATACATCAGGTTTTCACCTACCGCATTCCCTTTGAATTAAACGACCATGTCCAAGCTGGACTCCGTGTCATTGTTCCCTTTGGGAAAAACAAATTACTTACAGGAATCGTCACACGCATTCACGAAGAAGTTCCGGCCGTTTATCAAGCGAAGTACATTCTTCACTTGCTCGATGAGCAACCGATCATTACACCAAAGCAATTGAAATTTTGGGATTGGATCTCATCCTACTACATTGCGCCGATTGGGGATGTGATGAATGCCGCACTTCCAGCCAATTTCAAACTGGCCAGCGAAACAAAAATTAGACTGCATCCTGAATTTGACACCGCGATTGATTTACTCCAAGAACGTGAAAAAACAGTGGTCGAGGCCTTGGAAATGAAAGATCAATTGAGTTTGAAGGAACTTTCTGATA
>JBEDJV010000057.1:0-8047 GCA_041172545.1 Bacteroidota bacterium
TCTCTGTAAAGAATATTTTACTTGTAACTTTCCCTTTCACCACATCCACTAACCAGTAATTCAATTCACTTTGATGACGGTTCATCGTCTGAATAATCAATTGATTCGATGCTGAAGACCAATTCAATCTCGGTATGTACTCATATTCCCCCAAGGAAATTTGTTGTACTTTTTTACTATCCAAGGAAACACAGTGTGCGGTTACCACACTATTTACCTCTCCTGCCTTTGGATATTTGAACGTATATGCTTCTGGATAAAGTCCACCGTAAGAATCCATGCTGTATTCAGGTACATTTTTTTCATCGAATCGCAAATAGGCAATGTATTTACTATCCGGCGACCAGCCATACGCTTTTGTAATGGAAAACTCTTCCTCATACACCCAATCAGTTGTACCATTAATCACTTTGTTTCGCTTGCCGTCCAGTGTTAATTTTTCCACTTTTCCAGAAGCAATTGTTTTCACAAACAAATCATTCCCATGAATAAAGGAAACTTTGGTCCCATCAGGAGAATATTCCGCTAAGGTTTGTGGCGAGTGTTCTGAATCAAGAGGTGTTAGTTTTTGTGTACCCAAATCATATAAATAATATACAGCTTGGAAACTACGACGATAGATGGACTCCACATTTGTCAAAAGAAGAATTTTCGTCTCATCCGAATTAAACTCATAATCATCGAAAGACAGTTTTTTTCCATCAACCAATAGTTTCGATCCATCAAGAACAACAATTCCTTTATCATTAACGTCATTCAAACTATATTTATAAATGGAATTCCCCTCTTTCACATTGGTGTAATGTTCTCCATCGTTCATGGATTTAAATCCACCAATTCGCTTAGGACTAAATTCATAATTTTTCCAAATTCGCTCAACCGTAAGGTCTTGAGAGAAAACAAAGGAGTAAACCAAGGAAAAAACAAAGAGAATACTATTTTTCATATGTAATTATTTGAAGCCCGAATTTAGTTATTGTACTTGGATTAAACAACTTGTTCTTTTCGCTAACATTCAATTCATGAAAGTTTAACCTTAAAGTTTATTTTTTTTGAAAAAAACACCTAAATTTGTTTCAACTTAACGCGTGTCCTCCTTGACGCATCTATGCTGAAACCACGTGGGAAGAATAATGACAACATAACTTTCCTTAAAACAATAAGAGTTATGTTGATTGTTTTTATTGGATTATGAAAAAAATTTTACTTTTTATCGTAGGTGTATTCACACTAAATGCAAGTGCCCAAAACTGTTCTGAATTATTTATTTCCGAGTACGTAGAAGGATGGTCAAACAACAAAGCGTTAGAAATTTATAATCCAACTTCTAATCCGATTAACCTAAGCGGTTACTTTGTATCTAGGTATTCAAACGGTGCAACCACTGCCACTGTTGCGAATTCAATTCAATTATCTGGAACAATTGCTGCACACGATGTATATGTGGCTGTTTTGGACAAACAAGACCCACTTGGAACGGGACAAGAAGCGCCAATTTGGGATTCATTACAAGCAAGAGCTGACGGATTCTATTGTCCAGTGTATAATACTTCCAATTCATTCTATTGGAATGGGAACGATGCGATTATGCTAGCAAAAGGAACGTTGCCAGCTAGTTCGACAACGTTAATTAATGCTACAAATGTTCCTGGATTTGCTATCGTAGATTTATTTGGTAAAATCGGTGAGAATCCTGCAAACGAAACTGGAACTTCTTCTGGTAATGACGGTGCATGGTCTACACAATTTCCTTACAGTACAGGTTTAGGCGTATTAATTACGAAGGACCATTCCATGATTCGCAAGTCAACAATCGTGAAAGGTTCAACAACGAATCCTTCGTTTTTTGATCCACTTTTAGATTACGATTCTATTCCTCCTGTAATTGTACGATTGGACGCAAACGGAGATACCCTTTTTGGTACGAGCGGCAATCCAATTTTAGATGGTAACTGGAGTTCATTAGGAACACATAACTGTTCATGTAATCCCGCATCTGTAAATGAAAATGAAGTAAGTACATTGAGTATCTACCCTAATCCTAGCAATGGATTGGTGAACATTAAAAGCAATGGAAATATTCGTAAAATTCAAGTGTTGAACTCACTTGGACAAACGATTTACACGCAAGCGAACATCGGATTCAAACCGGTTATTTCTCTTGACTTAAGCGATTTTAGCGGTGTTTACCTCATTCGAATGACGGATGTTAACGGACAACAAATGATCCGTAAAATCATCTTAAGATAGGTACGACACATTACTGTCCTACTCAAAACACATGAAATATTTTATTCTTATTCTTTTCGCATGCCTTGCTGAATGGAGTTTCAGTCAGGCTAATGCAAAAATCACTGGCGAGGTTAGTGAGAATGCAACGAACCAACTTTTAAGCGGAGCTAAAATCACCCTTTACAATAACAAAGGTATTGTGATGAAAAGAGCCTTGACCAATTCTCAAGGAATCTATGAGATGACCGATGTTACTTACGGTGATTATTCCATTGTTTTTAAGATGATGGGATTTGACTCTATGGTCCAAGAAATTCAGGTTTCTAGTCCCGTTATGACCGTGAATTTTTTCATTGGAGCGAGCCAAGAATACCGCGAAATCAAAGTAATTGGAAACTTAGCCGGTTCTCAAAATGTCCCTGTAGCCGTTACCAAAATCCCTTTGCAGAAAATTACGGAAGAGCTTGGTTCTCGTGATTTACCAATGTTACTAAACGGAACTCCTGGAGTGTACGCTACACAACAAGGCGGTGGAGACGGTGATGCGCGAATCAACGTACGTGGATTCGATCAGCGAAACGTTGGAGTAATGATTGACGGTGTTCCTGTAAACGACATGGAAAACGGTGCTGTTTATTGGTCCAATTGGTTTGGTTTGGATGCCATAACTGCGCAAATGCAAGTACAACGTGGACTTGGTGCGACTAAAATTGCCATGCCTTCCATTGGAGGAACCATCAACATCATTACCCAAGGAGTTTCAAATAAACCAGGTGGATCATTCCGTCAGGAATATGGAACAGGTAATTTGTTGCGCTCTACCCTATCGTACAATACCGGAATGACGAAGTCCGGATGGGGATTAACCTTTTCTGCATCTTACAAACAAGCTGATGGTTGGGTGTATGGAACACCTAGTCAAGGAAAATTTGGATACATCAAAGTATCAAAGAAATTGGATAAACATTTAATGACATTATCCGCATTTGCAGCTCCGCAAGAACATGGACAACGTTCCTATAATCAAGCGATTCAATATTTTGATGAAGGTACAGCACGAAATCTTGGTGCACCAATCGATACCAATATGATTTTCTCGGATATGGGGATTCGTTTTAACCAACATTGGGGATATCAAACAGATGTTGACGGAAAAAAACAAATTCTGAACGAAAGACTAAATTTCTATTCCAAACCTCAATTTACCTTGAAAGATTTTTGGACCGTGAATGATAAATTGTCCATTTCAAACATCGCATACGTTTCTATCGGTCGTGGTGGAGGGACAAGTATTTTCAATTCAAGTGCATTGTTGAGAGATTCTTCTGGACTAATTAACTGGGATTTAGTTATCAAAGAAAATCAGGTGAATTCTTTATTTGGAACTCCAAATACTGATCCAATTTACCATCCTACAGAAATAAAATCGAGTCAAATTTTGTTAGCAAGCATCAATAATCACTTTTGGGCTGGGTACTTGAGTCAATTCAATTATGCATATTCTAAAAAATTAGAGTTCTCCGGAGGTATTGATTTCCGTTATTACCAAGGGTCTCATTACCAAGTAATAACTAATTTACTTGGTGGCGATTACTTTGTCAGTACTGCGGATAAAAACGATGCAGATCCGATGCAACGCGTAGGAGATAAAATTGCGAAAAATGCATTTAACGCAGATCGAGATGGAATTGTTCAATGGACAGGTGCTTTCGGACAAATGGAATATACCGGAAAAAAGCTGTCGTACTTTGTGAACGTATCCGGAATTTTAAATGGGTATAAAGGAGTTGACCGTTTCCAAAAACGCGTACTTGACTTGGGAGATACTGTACTGAGAATTGGCGCTTTGGACACCATTGTTTATAACGGTGTGACATACGATGCAAGCAACAAAGAATTAAAGTATTACGCGACAGATTGGAAATTCCTTCCTGGATTTACCTTTAAATCTGGATTAAGTTACCAAGTGCAAAAAAATGCAACGGCTTATGTGAATGTTGGATTCCTAAATCGTACACCGCAATTTTCAAATGTCATAGACAACAATACCAATAGTTTCTTCGGTGAAATCGTGAATGAAAAAATCCTTTCTGCGGAAGGTGGTTATAATTACGCAAAAGAGAAATTTGGATTCAATGTTAATGCCTATGCAACAAACTGGAAAAACAAACCTTTTCCTTATGGTGTTGCCGTACCAGACCCAAATGATCCGACAGAATTCATTCGCATCAACATCAATGGGATGGATGCCGTTCACTTGGGAGGAGAATTCGATGCCGCATTCAAATTTTCTAAAAAATTATCAGGAGATATTATGCTTTCTGTTGGACAATGGTATTGGAATTCTTCCAAAACTGTTTTTGTTCCTCAATACGATTCCCTCGAATTCAGCTTTGACGCTAAAGGTGTTCATGTAGGTGACGCAGCTCAAACAGCCATGGCTGCTGCCTTACGCTACGAACCTATTAAAAATGGATACTTGAAAGTGCAAATACAATATTTCGATCGCTACTATTCAAACTTTGACCCATTCACTTTACAAGGTGTAAATGGTGGACGAGATTCATGGAAAATGCCTTCCTATACCCTATTAAATGTGTTTGCTGGTTATAAATTCCCGTTCAAAACATTTTCGTTATTAACCACTGCTACCATTACAAACGCTTTAAACACCAAGTATATATCGGACGCAACGAACAATGCGAATGACATATACAATACTTTTGATGCGCAATCAGCTACCGTTATGTTTGGTGGTGGGTTCCGTTTTAATCTTTCACTTGCAATTCAATTTTAATTATGAAAAAAGGAATACTTAGTGCCTTAGCCTTTTTCGCTGTATTCAGTGGGAAAGCACAAACCATCTCTCAAGTTCGAAACTTAGGAATTGGGCAAACAGTTACTGTTACAGGTGTTGCCACTAATGGTAGTGAACTTGGAAACATTCGTTACATTCAAGATGGTACTGCCGGTATCGCTTGTTACGGATCAATCGTTTCATCTGTTCAGCGTGGTGACTCAATTACCGCAACTGGTGTATTATTTGACTTCAGTGGTCTATTGGAATTATCGCCAACTTCGAATGTCATTAATCATGGGCCAGGTGTTTTACCAGCAGCTCAAACAATTCCTTTCTCTAGCGCTACAGAGTCGTTGGAAGCGCAATTGGTACGTTTCGACAATGTAACCTTTGTTCAAACTGGAACCTTTGCCACGGGAAATAGTACCGTACAAGTTTCAAACGGAACGGCTACATTTGATGTGCGCATCAACGGTTCCACAAATATTGACGGAACAGCAATTCCAACTGGACCTATTTCCATCATTGGAGAGCTAGGACAGTTCAATGCGAACTATCAAATTATTCCGAGAAACCTTTTGGATATTTTCCCTTATGTTGCTCCAGCTAGAGAAATCAATGTAAAAGTGAATGGTTCAACTGTATTAAATAACGACACATACATCGTTGGAACAACTGCAGCAACTACCGTGACCATTGAAAATACCGGTGTTTCTAGTTTAACACTTTCAGGGGCTAGCTTTACCGGAACGAATGCTTCAGAATTCGGGATAAACTTAACATCAGGGACAGTCGCTGGACTTGGTAGTAACAACTATACACTAACATTTACACCAACAGGAACAGGAACACGTACGGCGACTATTTCGATTGCAAACAACGATAGCGATGAAAATCCGTATGTGATCAATTTGTATGCAATTGGTACGAATAACCTCGCTACTGAACCAACAATGAATCCATCAAACTTAACATTCCCTTTGGTAAAAGCGTACACAGTTGGTGGACAATATACGGCAGGAACGAATGCTGAAAATTACATTGTTCTTTGGAAAAATGGGGCTGCTGTTACAGGAATCCCTACAGATGGGACAAGCTACAAAAGAGGTGATGTTGTTGGTGACGCGCGCGTTGCCTACATTGGAAGCGGAACAGGTTTCACTCCACGTGGAATCATCGCTAATCAAAACTATCACTTCGCTGTATTTGCTTTCAATGGTCCAGCTGGATTTGAGAACTACAAAACAACTACACCAGCAGTTGGTAACGTTACTAGTCAAGGTGAACAAATTGGAAATTACTACGCAGGAATTAGTTCAGGTTCACCTACTTTCTTAAGTGATTTAAGTGCTTTAATTAATCCTCACACAGTTGTATCTTATTTCAATTACAAAACAACCATCATGAATCAATTCGAGATTCGCGATACAACGAACGGTCAGTCATATGTAACATGTGTATATTCCGGAGAGCGAAAAGTATTCAATGAACCATTTGATTGGACAGCACAAGGATACTCTCGTGAGCACTCTTATTGTCACTCATGGATGCCTACATTCCCATGTGACAATCCAGAGCAACCAGAGTATAGCGATCAACACAACTTATGGCCAACGAACTTGCAACAAGCAAATACACCTAGAAGTAATCTTCCTTTAATGGACATCGATGGAAACGTTGTATTTACTTACTTAGAAGGAAGTGTAGGATACAGTGGAAACCAATTGGTATACGAACCACGTGCGGCTCAAAAAGGAAACGCTGCTCGTTCAATTTTCTACATGGCAACTGCTTACAATGGTCAACTTGGAAACAACTGGCAAATTCCAGCAAACCAAAGTCAAGAGTCCTTGAAAACTTGGCACTACAATGACCTACCTGACAACTACGAGATTGCACGAAATGAATTTATTTTTAGCAAACAAGCAAATAGAAATCCATATGTTGATTCAATCAACTTCGTTTGTCACGTGAATTTCGCGAATATGAGCTATGTAATTTGTGATGCTGGCATCGAAGAAAAATTAGCGTCTAACTTCTCAGTATTCCCAGTTCCTACTTCCGGTAAATTGTTTGCACAGGTAAATGGACTAGAAATCGTTGAATACACGATCACAGACATGCAAGGAAGAGTAATTAAATCGTCTTCGAATGTTCAAGTTCCGGTATTAGAACTAGGTACTTCGGAGTTTAAATCTGGAATGTACATTCTTAAAGTTGGAACGACCTTTGGTCAAGTTCAACGTGAATTCATTATTGAATAATGTTCAAACATTTGATATTCTTTTTGATTGGAGCAAGCCTTTTGGCTTGCTCTTCTCATTTAAACATATCCGGAACTAAAGTTCCTTTAAACATCGATTCAAACGAGAAAAAAGAAGTAAGCTCCTTTATCTCACCGTATAAAGATTCAATGGATCGTGCAATGAACCTCATCCTTGCCGAATCTAGCGTTTCCATGGAGGTTGGTCGTCCATCCAGTTTATTGGGTAACTGGGCAAGTGATGCGTTGTTCGTAAATCAAACAAGAACAGTAAAATTATCAGAGCCTATTTTCTGTTTGTTAAATACTGGTGGAATCCGTTCTTCAATTGGGAAAGGTCCTGTGACCTTGGGTGACATTTTTCGAATCATGCCATTTGAAAACAGCGTTGTATGGCTGCGTTTACCTATTTCATCTTTAGATAAGATTCAATATTACCTTCAACAAAGTGGTGGCGAACCCATTTCAAATGCGTCGATGATTCAAGGCAAATTGACGGTAAATGGCGTATCCGAAAACACAACATATTTTTGGGTCATTACCACCGATTACCTTGCCAATGGTGGAGATCGTATGGACTTTTTTCAAGATGCCGTTGAACGAGCCGACAAAAAGACATTATTACGTGATGTCTTCATCGAAGAAGCCAAAACACAGAAAAAGTTGATTGTTTCATCCGAAAATCGAATCCAATAAATGAAGCGCAGGTCCTTTCTAAAAACAAGTATTTTGGGTTCAGGCTCACTGCTTTT
>JBEDJV010000058.1:0-7998 GCA_041172545.1 Bacteroidota bacterium
CCAGGTGTTTGTTTTGCTAAAAAGTCGATGTCTAGTCCTTCCACCAATTTCAATGGTTTCAAGTGGACTTGGAAGATTTCTTTACGCTCGTTCAAATCAGGCATATCTACGTAAATCTGACGGTCAAAACGTCCAGCACGCATTAACGCAGCGTCCAAAACATCAGCGCGATTAGTCGCTGCCAAAATGATGACTCCTGAATTTGTTCCGAATCCATCCATTTCCGTTAACAACTGATTTAAAGTGTTCTCGCGCTCGTCATTGGAGTTAAATCCATTGTTTTTTCCACGTGCACGTCCAATGGCATCAATCTCATCGATAAAAATAATCGATGGAGCTTTCTCCTTTGCTTGACGGAATAAGTCGCGAACTCTTGACGCTCCAACTCCAACAAACATTTCTACGAAATCAGATCCTGACAAGGAGAAGAATGGTACTTTAGCCTCACCTGCAACAGCTTTCGCTAAAAGGGTTTTTCCTGTTCCCGGAGGACCAACGAGTAATGCTCCTTTTGGAATTTTTGCACCGAGTTCCGTATATTTTTTCGGATTTTTTAAAAATTCAACGATTTCGACGATTTCCTCTTTGGCACCCACTAATCCGGCTACATCCTTGAAGGTAACATTTGTTGATTTTCCTTTTTCATACACTTGAGCGCGTGACTTGCCAATGTTAAATATTTGGCCACCACCGCCTCCAGCACCACCGCCACCTGACATGCGTCGCATCACGAACATCCAAATTATAATGATGATAACAAATGGCAATAAGTATCCCAAAATGTCTCCGAGGTAATTTACTTCCGTTTCATTTTGATAATCGTGGTATCCACGGTCGTCTAAGGCTTTTTCGAAATTAGTTGGACTACCAATATTTTCAAGTTCAAACGTTACTTGTGTCGGTTTTCCTTTGCGTGTTTTCAGCATCTTTTTCATCTTCGGAAAATCGAGCTTATTCGTTTGGTTCACGTAAGCTACACCTTGATTCTTCAATTGAAATTCAGCTTTCGACTGATTAATGATTTTTACGTTTTTTACCCCTTTGATGTCCACTAACTCCATCAAGGTTTCCTTATACTTTATGGTAGCAGAAGGGGAGGAATTCATGAAAATATTAAACGAAATCAATGCGATTCCCAAGGCTCCGTAAATCCAGTAGATGGAAAAAGGACTTTTCTTTTTTTCTTCCGACATAGCGTTTATTTCTAATTATAAATTTGGGATGTCTGTACGAACAGCATCCGACCACAATTCCTCGATTTCAAAAAATGATCGAGCATCTTTGTAAAAAATGTGTCCAACAACATTGATATAATCCAACAGAACCCATTCACTGTTTGTTTTACCTTCGATATGCCAAGGTTTTTCTTTTAACTCTTTTCTGGTGAAACGTGTCACAGCATTTGAAATACCGTCAACATGTGTACTCGATTCGCCGCTGCAAATAACAAAAAAATCACAGACTGCACTCGGTAAGTGTCTCAGATCTAGCACCGAAATGTCTTTCGCTTTGTTTTCTTGCATTCCTTCAACAATGGCCTGGCACAATTGTTCTGATTCTGTAATTCCGGTCTTTTTTCGCATTTCAAATATTTAATACAAAACTACGTGATAAATTTTAATTTTACTGCTCCTTAAAAACCGATATGACACCGTTAGGAAAACAAATATATCACCTTGATTCTGTAGACTCCACCAACAATTTTGCTGCCAAATTAATTAACGACCAAATTTGTCAAAATGGTTCGGTAATATTGGCAGATAAACAAACGGCTGGTAAGGGACAAATGGGAAATGTATGGGAATCAGCACCTTCCATGAATCTACTTTGCTCGTTTGTTTGGCGGCCCGACAATCTGTCAGTACTTCAGCAAAGTGAAATTAATTGGATGATTTGTTTATCGTTACACAAACTACTGTTGCGCTTTGGAATTGATGCATCTGTAAAATGGCCAAATGATGTGTATGTTGGCTCACGAAAAATCGCGGGTGTGCTCATTGAAAATCAAATCGAAGGAAATCGAATTTCTTGGGTCATTGCTGGAATCGGTTTAAACGTCAACCAATGTCAATTCGAAACGCCGAATGCAACGAGTATGAAGTTGCAAATTCAAACAGAGATTCGCATCAAAACAATTTTGAATGAACTAACGGACATCTTAAACGGGTATTTATTAAACTGGAACTCGGTGGAGCCCTCGCTTAAAGCTGACTATGAACGGTTGTTGTATCAAAAAGGAGAAATGGCGAATTACATCGATTCAAATGGCGAATTTGAAGGGGAAATCGTTGGTGTTCAGGAAGATGGAAGAATTTGCCTTAAAGTGCTTGACGAAATACGCTATTATTCCTTGAAGGAACTTCAGTTTTGTTCAAAATGAGCCTTCATCTGCTCGCCCATCTGTTCAAAAAGAGATGTTAAAGGTTTTTCTATCAGCATTTTCATAAAGCCATTGACTTGCCCATCAAAAATCACCTGTCCTTTGCAACATGTTCCTTCTTGAGAAAGCGAAACAGTTAAAGTGAATGAAAATGGACTGCCTTCACCGGAGCGATATCTTACCAGTTGTTCTTCTTGCTTGTCAAAGAGTAGATTAATCAGAATTCCACCTTGCGCTTTAAATGAACATTGTTCTTTTGTTGCTTGAAATTCGGAAATTTTCTCCTTTGGTAATAGAAAAGATAAGTTCTGTGCGTCGCTAAGAAATGCACAAACGGATGCGATGTTCGTTTGAATGGAAACCGATGTGCTTTGAATGATCATGAACTGACTATTGATTCCAAGTACTTGGATTCACGCGCCACTCATGTAACGTTGTTAAATCCGTGTCGTTGATGTAATTCGTTTTGACAGCGACATCAATTAATGTGGCGTAATCGGTAATCGTTTCGAACGGACAAGCTGCTTCTTGAAAACCTTGGTCCGCTTGAGAAAAACCATAGGTAAACGTCGCTAACAATCCTTTGACAACAAGACCTCCTTGTCGCAAGGCCTCAACAGCTTTCAAACTGCTTCCACCTGTAGAAATTAAATCTTCAATGACTACCACTTTTTGTCCAGGCTCATATGCTCCTTCGATGAGGTTTTCCATTCCATGTCCTTTTGCGGCTGCACGAACATAAATGAAAGGTAATCCAAGTTCCTGTGCAACTAATGCACCTTGAGCAATTCCACCTGTAGCAACTCCAGCAATAACATCTGGTTTACCGTATACGTCTAGAATCAGTTGAGCGTATGCTTGACGAATGTGCGTGCGCACCTCTGGAAAGCTTAACGTCACTCGGTTATCACAGTAAATCGGTGACTTCCATCCAGAAGCCCAAGTGAATGGTTTGTTGGGTTGTAAACGAACAGCTTTCGTTTTCAATAATAATTCTGCTACCTTTAGCGCTTGTTCTTGATTTGATGCCATGCCGCAAAAATATAAAGTTTTCATGGATAAGAAGGTAATTCATTTTACTTCTGTCCCAATTCCAAATGTGGAAATCGTTGAAAATGCGATGCCGCTGAATGTTTTAGCTCTCCAAGGGATGTTCAAAAATCAAGAAATCCAAGCACTAAACATTCATCCAAAATCAGAGTTAAAGTCGTTTTTTAAGCAATTTAATAAATTGAAAACTGCGGGTGGACTTGTGTTTCATCCGGAGAGTGAATGTTATTTGTGGATAAAAAGGTTTGGACTTTGGGATCTTCCAAAAGGAAAAATAGAACAAGGTGAGGGCTCAAAGGAAGCGGCAATACGAGAAATTAGAGAGGAATGCGGCTTAACCGGAAAACTAGAGTTGAAACATCGAATTTGTACTACTTACCATTTGTATGAGTTTAAAAACAAATCCATTTTGAAGAAAAACAATTGGTACTATTTGGAATACCATGGTAATCTAGAAACAACTCCACAAGTGGAGGAGAGCATTACGGAAGTAAAATGGATCAAGAAAGAGAACTTTCAAAATTGTTTATCCGAAACATATCCATCTATTCAAGAAGTGATTTTCCATGCCTTCGAATACTAATTTTATGTTAAATTTGATTTCTTAATAAAAATTCGAATTACTATTGTTAAAAAATTAAAACCATGAAATACGCATTACTTACATTCGCTTTCCTTTTTGTTGGATTCGCTCAAGCTCAAAAAGAAGTTAAACCAGCCGCTGGATTAAAGTTTACAACTCTTGAAATCGTTCGCGAGAATATTCCTTATGATTCTAAGGATATGTTTGTTTTCGAGTTTAAAAATGTTTCTAAAAAATCCATAACAGTTAGTAATGTTCAAACAAGTTGTGGTTGTACTGCAGCGGAGAAACCAACAGAGCCAATTAAAAAAGGTAAAAAAGGAGCCATTAAAGTAACTTACGATACAAAAAGAGTAGGTGCTTTTACGAAAACAATTACAGTATTCTCTGATGGCGGTGAACCAATTGTTTTAACGATCAAAGGATCCGTTCTTTCGCCTTCTGACTCCCCAACAACAAACTAGTCTACCTTTTCTCTAGAAACTGAGATTGTGCTGCAGAGATATTTGTTATCTTTGCGGCAAAGATTGAGTCATGGAATTAGGGAAAACGTACGAGCCGCAAAAAGCGGAAGATAAATGGTATAAACATTGGTTAGATAAGGGCTATTTTCATTCAGTCCCTGACCACCGTGAGCCATATACCATTGTTATCCCACCACCAAATGTAACGGGTGTCCTCCATATGGGACACATGTTGAATAACACGATTCAAGATGTTCTTGTTCGCAGAGCAAGAATGCTTGGAAAAAATGCATGTTGGGTTCCTGGAACAGATCATGCATCTATCGCTACAGAAGCAAAAGTTGTTCAGAAACTTCGTCAAGAAGGGATTAAAAAATCTGACCTTACTAGAGATGAGTTCCTCGCACATGCCTTCGAATGGAAAGATAAACATGGTGGAATCATTCTCGAACAATTAAAAAAATTAGGTGCTTCTTGTGACTGGGAACGTACACATTTCACCATGGACAAGGAATATTCCGAGTCGGTGATTAATGTGTTTATGGATCTTTACGCCAAAGGAAAAATTTACCGTGGTGTGCGCATGGTGAATTGGGATCCAGAAGCTTTGACTGCTGTTTCGGATGAGGAAGTGAATTACAAAGAGGTGAATTCACGACTGTTCTATGTGCGTTACAAAATCACGGATACTACAGATGAATGGGTGACGATTGCCACCACTAGACCTGAAACCATCCTTGGAGACACAGCGATTTGCGTGAATCCGGATGATGAGCGTTATAAAAAGTTAGTTGGAAAACATGTTATGGTTCCGATCATTAATCGCGAGATTCCGATCATTGCTGATGATTATGTTGATAAGGACTTCGGGACAGGATGTTTAAAAGTGACTCCTGCTCACGATACAAATGACTACGAATTAGGAAGAAAATACAACTTACCATCCATTGATTTATTCAACGATAACGGTACATTGAACGAAAATGGTGCACACTATGCAGGAAAAGATCGTTTCGATGTTCGCAAAGAAATTGAAAAGGAACTCGACGAAAAAGGGTACTTGGTTAAAACGGAAGACATCATCAATAAAGTTGGTTTTTCTGAACGAACAAATGCGGTGATTGAACCTAAATTGTCCATGCAGTGGTTTGTTTCTATGAAAGAATTAGCTCAGCCTGCATTGGATAATGTCATGAATGGCAACATTCAATTCCATCCAGATAAGTTTAAAAATACGTATCGTCACTGGATGGAAAATGTGAAGGATTGGTGTATTTCTCGTCAACTTTGGTGGGGACATCGAATCCCAGCTTGGTATTACGGGAATCGTCCAGATGATTTTGTTGTCGCGAAAACCAAAGACGAAGCACTACGTTTAGCAAGTGAGAAAGCTGGACGTCAAATCTTGGAAAACGAATTGAATCAAGATGAGGATGTATTGGATACATGGTTTTCAAGTTGGTTGTGGCCAATTTCTGTATTCAATGGTTTGACACAGCCGGAAAACGAAGAAATTAAATACTATTATCCAACAAATGACTTAGTTACAGCGCCTGAAATCATGTTCTTCTGGGTGGCAAGAATGGTCATTGCTGGGTATGAGTATTTAGGCGATCTACCGTTTAAAAATGTTTACTACACAGGAATTGTACGCGATAAACTTGGACGAAAAATGTCCAAATCCTTAGGTAATTCACCGGATCCAATCGAATTAATCGAGAAGTTTGGTGCGGATGGTGTGCGTGTGGGAATTTTAATTTCTTCACCAGCAGGGAACGATTTACCGTTTGACAGCTCCCAATGTGAGCAAGGTAGAAATTTCACAAATAAAGTATGGAACGCCTATCGCTTAGTTTCCTCATGGGAAGTGCGCGATATCGAACAACCTATGTCTTCTGCCGTGGCAATTGACTGGTTTGAAAGTCGTTTCCAAAAAGTTCTCATCGAAATCAATGATCAGTTTGATAAATTCCGTATTTCAGATGCCTTAATGGCCATTTATAAATTGGTATGGGATGATTTCTGTTCGTGGTACCTTGAGATGATTAAACCAGGTTACGAGCAACCAATTGATCACATTACCTTGGAGAAAACAAAATATTTCTTCGAGCAATTATTGAAAGTGATGCATCCGTTTACGCCATTTGTCTCAGAGGAATTATGGCATGCGTTAAACGAACGTAAAGATGGAGAAGATATCGTTATTTCTGCTTGGCCAACTGTTCAAGAAATAGATCATTCCGTATTGACAGGATTTGAAAAAGCAGAGAAAATCATTTCACAGATACGTACAATTCGTAAAAACAATAACATCGCAAATAAAGTGAAGCTGGAAATGTACGTTCGTGCAGACGCTTCCACGCAAACGAATTATGACGCGGTTATTACAAAAATGGGTAATCTTTCTGTTTTTGAATACGTTTCCGAAAAAATGCAACAAGCAAATTCCTTCATTGTAGAAGGAGTGGAATACTTTATTCCTTTTGGTGATTCAGTGGATGTTGCTGCTGAAATCAAGAAAATGGAGGAGGAGTTGAAATATACCCAAGGATTCTTGAAGAGCGTTCAAGGAAAATTATCTAACGAGCGATTCGTGGCAGGTGCTCCGGCCCAAGTTTTGGACTTAGAACGCAAGAAAGAAGCCGATGCACTCGGGAAAATTCAGTTGTTAGAGGAGAAGTTGGCCTCGTTGAAAGCGTGATTAGATAAAGCGAAAGTCAACCCTGCGATTCTTTTGCTTACCATCGTTGGTATCATTTCGATCTACCGGTTCTTTTTCACCTTTGAAATCAATTTCGATGCGTGATTTTGCTAATCCGTTCATTTCGAAAAAACGGACAAGCGCTGCTGCTCTTCGTTTGGATAACTGAATATTGTAACTTTCAGAACCATCCGAGTCTGTGTGACCGGTAATCAAAATGCGTAAATCCGAATGACTTTTCACCATGCGAATCATTTCCATGAGGTAATCTTCGTATTGTTTCTGTATGATGTCTTTATCGTATTCGAAATAAATGGGCTCAAATTTAAATGCGCGCAATTCTTCCTTGCGCTTCTCCGGAGAGGAAAGTCCATCAAGAAGATCTTGCTGAAATTTCGCCAGTTGAGGGATGGGCAAAATGTTAGGTGTATTTTCGTTAATATTGAAAACGGCCTTATACAGAGTCAAAGTTGATTTATTGTCTTTGCTTTTTCCATATAGGTATCCTTTTTTTGCATCGTATTCAAAATCAAATTGTTGTTTTTCAATTGCAACGGCATTTTTTGACTTCACTCCAAGTCTTGTTTCATTGATTTCTAGGTGTCCGTTTTCAAGTACTTTTCCAACTAGGTCATATATGCAGTATTGGCCTTCGCTATTTTCATGCCTCATTTTTCCGTCAATCATTCCTTTTACAATGGTAATGTCTAGGTAGACCCACGACGCTGAAGCAGTAATAGGATTGGATGGATCAGTGGTAAAAGAACCGCCCTGCCAAGTTCCAGACAACTTTTGTCCATTCGACCAAACGGTCAACAAA
>JBEDJV010000059.1:0-7965 GCA_041172545.1 Bacteroidota bacterium
TAAATTTAGCACTTGCGAAATTGGATGTGAGTCAAGGACAACATCACCAAGTTTTGGTGGCGGACTTTTCAAATCCTAATGGACTGAAAACGGTTATTGACACGTTCGTAAACGAAGGAAATCGCATTCATGTATTGGTAAACAACACGGGGGGACCAAAAGGCGGATTGATTAAAGATGCTGCTCCGGAAGAATTCATCCATACGTTTAACCAACATTTGATTTGTAACCATATATTAATGCAAGCTGTGAATCCAGGTATGATCGCTGATGGATACGGACGTATCATCAATATCATCTCTACTTCCGTGAAACAGCCGCTAGCAAACCTTGGGGTTTCCAACACGATTAGAGGTGCCGTTGCAAATTGGAGCAAAACGCTTGCTGGCGAACTTGGTCAGTACGGCATCACCGTGAACAACGTTCTTCCTGGAGCAACAAATACTTCTCGTCTAGCGGAAATCGCTGGGGTGAAGTCAGAAAAAACAGGTCAAACCGTTGCAGATATCTTTGAAGAAATGGGTGGAGAGACACCGATGAATCGCATCGCTGAACCAGAAGAGGTGGCGGCTGCGGTATGTTTCTTAGCTTCACCGGAGGCTTCCTACATCAATGGAATTAATTTACCAGTAGATGGTGGTCGAACAAAATGTTTGTAAGCCCCTATTGAACACCCATTTTTATTTACTCTATTTAATAAGTTAGAGCCAAGCGATTTTATCCTACTCTTTTTGAGATATAAGATCGGTACGCCATTAAGGTTGGAAATCCAATTAATAAACACGCTGCGAGGAAATATCCTTTAGTCACCAAGTGAAATCCTTCAATGTCCTTGAGGTCCTCCGGGTTTATTCCCACTCCAATAAAATAGGACAAGCTGAGTTTAATCGGTAAAGCGATTTCTTCCGCACCTTGCTTCACGATGATTTCCCCATCGAAAATACTGATATTGAAGAAAAATAAGGGAACAGCGAAGACCACAAAAGTTAGCGCAAAAACAGCCAATGGATTTTTAAAAAGATTTTTTATCATCAGACAAAATTAATCGTTTTATCTATATTCGTCCACGAAATTACGTTTTGACAAAAAAATTACACCTTGCTTATTTATGCACTTCCCGCGGCTGGGGTGGACTGGAGATGAATCATCTTCGAAATGCCCTTTGGATGCAAACGAGAGGACATAACGTTACCATTATCTGCACCAAGAAATCGCCACTGGAGAAAGCAGCATTGGACGCTCACCTTTCTGTCATCAGTATTCGAAAACCGGCACGACATTATGCATTTTTAAGTGCGTGGATGATTTTACTAAAATTAAAAAACAGAAATATAAAAGAGTTGTTGATTCGAAATACTTCGGACATAAGCCTTGGAGCCAGTGTGGCGTTTTTCTCTTTTAAACGAATACACATCCATTTTTTTATGGAACTCATGTTCCAAGAACAAAAACAGCAATGGTTTAGAACTATCCGCTACGCTTTCTTGAGTTCTTGGGTATGTTCCTTAGAATACATGAAAGAAAAGGTATTGTCCGCCACGCGAATCGACCCGAAAAACGTTTGTGTTATTCCATCTGCATTAGACTTTAGCCAAATTTCACCTCTCAGCAAAACCGAAGCACGACATCAGTTGAATTTACCTTTGGAAAAGGTCATTTTTGGGATGATTGGGAGAATTGATCGAAAAAAACGGTTAGACCTATCCATTTTAGCGCTTTATCAACTCCAAAGCGAAAATTTCCACCTGATCATTGTGGGGGAAGAGACACCCGATTCATCCGATGCCTATTTAACTGAACTTCGACAACTCATTCAAGAAAAAAAATTAGAAAATCAGGTGCATTTTTGTGGATTTCACGCAGAAGCAAGTCCATTTTACCGCGCCATCGATGCATTGATTATGGCTTCTGATTTGGAAACATTTGGCATGAGTACGATTGAAGCACTTGCACACCATACGCCTGTCATTGCGACAAATTCTGGTGGATCAAAGGAATTATTGACTCGATTTCCTTTCGGGATTTTAGTGGAACCCGGTAATCCGTCTTCCTTCGCGTCTGCGATGAATGGCATTGCTCAAATCGTTCCTGAAAACTTTGATGAAAAAGCATTTCAAAGGCATTTCGACCACCAAGGTATCTGCGAAAAAATCGAATCTCGCATACTAAGTTGTGAAAGCGTGCGTTAAACAAACGAAATCTCCTTAAATTCGTCTCCAATGGACTTATATTCTGCCAAACAACGCTGGAAAGTTGTATTAATTTTCGTTTCACTCCTCATCATTGGAGCGTCTTTGTTTGTGTCTAATCAAATGATTCAAAAAATCGCAGAACGCGAACGCTCAAAAGCCAAAGAATGGGCCGGTGCACTCAAAAAGAAAGTGGAATTAGTCGAGCTCAATGCCCGAATTTTTAAATCCTTGCGCGAAAGGGAGCGCGAGAAAATTGAGCTCGTAGTCGCCGCTCAAAAAACTTTATTAAATCCTTCCGATTTATCCCTAAACCAAGACTTAGCTTTTACCTTGAACATCATTGAGTCGAACAAGGACATTCCGGTCATCTTACTAAACGATGATGGCACACTTGCTCAGTTCCGAAACCTCGATACCCTTTTTAACGATGAACACCATGAAGACGAAATCATTGCCCTCGCCAAAAAATGGCAAGGTGAAGGACATGAATTCAAAATCAATGTTTTTGGAGATATGTATATGTCCTTTCTCTACGGTGAATCACAAGAATATTTGCGTTTACAAAAACAAAGCGACTCACTGATTACTTCCTTCAATCAAGATTTAGGGAATCAATCTAACTTAATTCCTGTTTTGTTCTACGATGTAAAAGAGCGGAAGGTGATTTCAAGTAATTTATCGAAGAAAGAACTAAGTCCTACTCGTATTGCGAAAACCATTGCCAATCTCAAGTCACAAAACGAACCTATTCGCATCAATTTTGGCGAAGGTGAAAAAGTCCTTTATTTCAGCGATAGTCCGGAAGTCAAGCAGCTCATTTGGCTACCATACATTCAATTTGGTGTCGTTGGATTAATCGTTATCATCGGCTACTTATTGTTTTCCACGTACCGAAAAGCTGAACAAAATCAAGTTTGGGCAGGACTTGCCAAAGAAACGGCGCATCAACTCGGGACTCCCCTATCCTCTTTAATGGCCTGGGTAAGTTACCTAGAGAATGAAGATGTAGATCCAATGGTTCCAAGAGAAATGCAAAAAGACTTACAGCGTTTGGAAAAAATTACGGATCGTTTCTCAAAGATCGGATCTGGAGCAAAATTGGTTGAAGAGGACTTTGTCTTTACCATTGAAAACAACTTAAATTACTTAAAAGCAAGGCTTTCCGATAAAATTGACATCGAATTTACGGTGGAAGGACAACGGCCAATGATTGTGTTGCACAACCGCTCCTTAATGGAATGGGTCGTAGAGAACATCTGTAAAAATGCCGTGGATGCGATGGGCGGAGTTGGAAAATTGCAGGTTCACATCAAAGAAGTAGCCGAATGGGTGCATGTGGATATCACGGATACAGGTAAGGGTCTCACCACAAAACAAATCAAATCCATTTTTCAACCGGGATATTCCACCAAAAAAAGAGGCTGGGGACTTGGACTTACCTTGGTGAAACGCATTGTCGAAGAATACCATAAAGGAAGGGTGTTTGTCGTTGCATCCGAACTAGATAAAGGAACAACTTTTAGAATCAGTATTCCGCACTAGAAACCGAACGAAAATTTCTCGCTATTTTAGCAAACAAATTCAATTTATGTATCAACTTATCCTAGCCGAAGTAAAAAACCACATTGGTTACATCACGATTAATCGTCCAAACCAGTTAAATGCATTGAACAAAGACACTATTGCTGAATTACATGCTGCATTAGATTCATTCAATCAAGATTCATCCGTTGGCGCAATCATTTTAACAGGATCAGGAGAAAAAGCCTTTGTTGCAGGGGCAGACATCAAAGAATTTGCGGATTTCACCATTTCTCAAGGTGGAGAATTAGCCGTAACTGGTCAAACCACACTTTTTGATTTCATTGAAAACCTAAGTACACCTGTCATCGCGGCAGTGAATGGTTTTGCGCTTGGTGGTGGATTAGAGCTTGCGATGGCAGCGCACATACGTGTAGCTTCAAACAATGCACGAATGGGTTTACCCGAAGTATCTTTAGGTGTGATTCCTGGATACGGAGGTACACAACGACTTCCACAACTAATTGGAAAAGGAAAAGCGAACGAAATCATCTTTACTGCTGGAATGTTGAAAGCGGAGGAAGCATTGCAGTGGGGATTAGTGAACCACGTAGTGGATCAAACCGAATTAATGGCTAAATGTGAAGAAATCGCTCAAAAAATACGCGCAAATTCTCCGATGGCCATCGCCGCCGCAATTCGCTCCGTTAATGCAGGATTCCAAGATGGAGTCAATGGATACGAAATAGAAATTGAGTCCTTTGCTCAATGTTTCGGTACAAAAGAATTTGTCGAAGGAACAACCGCATTTTTAGAAAAACGCAAAGCCAATTTCAGAGGCTAAATGAGCAATCCCATTCGTAAATTAATAAGTCAAACCGCCGTCTATGGACTTTCTTCCATCGTCGGACGTTTGTTGAACTATTTACTGGTTCCTTTATATACGAGTGTTTTTGCAGATCCCGCTCACTATGGAGTTGTCTCGGAGCTATATGCTTGGGTTGCCTTTCTGATTGTCATTCTAACATTTGGAATGGAAACAGCCTTTTTCCGCTTTATTCAAACGAGCGAAAACAAGCAACAAACCTATTTGAATTCACTGGCAACAGTCCTAGGACTGAATATCTTCTTTTTCGCCATCTTGTTATTCTTCAACAATGACATCGCCTCATTTATGTTGTATGAGGGACACAACGAATA
This sequence comes from Bacteroidota bacterium, assembly GCA_041172545.1. Classification (GTDB taxonomy): domain Bacteria; phylum Bacteroidota; class Bacteroidia; order Flavobacteriales_D; family Crocinitomicaceae; genus UBA952. Next base: position 4,914 of record JBEDJV010000059.1, read on the forward strand.
CATCATTTTACTCGGAATTATTGTCTGTATCGATGCGATCTCGGCCATACCTTTGGCAAAACTACGAGTAGAAGAGAAATCCTTACGCTTTGTGAGCATTCAAATCACTTCGATTATCGTCAATGTTGGACTCAACTTATTCTTGATGCTGTACCTCTTCGATCCAGAACGTCCAGAAGAAGGAGTGTTATTTATTTTACTCGCTAATTTATGTGCATCATTGGTTAAGCCTTTGTTGTTATATGATTCATTCAATTTATCGGGACTAAAAATCAACTGGACAGAAATCAAGTTGATGGTGTTTTATTCCTTCCCACTTGTCATCGGCAGTTTCGCGGGAATCATCAACGAAACCATTGATCGAATTCTTCTGAAACAAATCATATACAATCCAGCTGACCTTAGTACACTGCACACTGCGGAAGCAGAAGTAGGAATTTATAGCGCTTGCTACAAATTGGCTATGTTAGTGACGATTTTACTCCAAGCCTATCGCTACGCCGCGGAACCATTCTTTTTCAATCAAATGAAAAATGAGGACCGCAATGTGATTTACGTCAAGGTAATGAATCTCTTTGTCGCAACTGTCTGCTTTGTATTCTTGTTTGTCAGTCTAAACATCGACTTATTCAAGCATTTCATTCAAAATAAAAGTTATTGGGAAGGATTACCTGTAGTTCCTATTCTACTTTTGGCCAATGTCTTCCTGGGAATTTATTACAACCAAAGCATCTGGTACAAGCTGAGTGGAAAAACCCAATATGGCGCATACATTGCTTTAATTGGTGCCTCCTTGACCATTGGTATTAACATCATTTTTATTCCTAAATATGGGTATTTGGCAAGTGCATGGGCGACGTTTATTGTTTACGCCCTTCAAATGGTCATTTCATATTTTCTTGGACAAAAACACTACCCTATCCCATATAATCTCAAAAAATTCTTTTTGTACTTAGGACTAGCGATTGTCATTTACGCCATTGGTTCACAAATACATTTCAAACGCTATTTTGCTCAGTTCATCCTTCAAAATACCTTGTTATTCGCCTATGTACTCTTTGTTTTTAAAATGGAACGTCATTCCTTTTCAAACAAGCTTCGAGCATAATCTTGGCGGACAGAAAACTTTTTATTCGAAAGATTGTTCTTTAATCACCGAATCAGCTTAAATTTGTTAAATGGCATCACATTCTTATCAAGCAGGTCCATTCTTGGAGCAAATTATTACTCCGAATGACTTGCGTGAAAAATTCACGGAGGAACAACTTCCACAAGTCGCTGACGAATTGCGTCAGTATATCGTTGATGTCATATCAGAAATCGGAAATAGTCATTTCGGAGCTAGTTTAGGTGTCGTTGAGCTTTCCGTAGCCTTACATTATGTTTTTAATACACCTGAAGATCAGTTAGTTTGGGACGTTGGTCACCAAGCATACGGACACAAAATTCTTACGGGAAGACGCGAACAATTTCATACGAATCGTTTGAAAGGGGGAATTTCTGGATTTCCAAAACGATCAGAAAGTGAGTACGATACGTTTGGGGTTGGACATTCATCTACCTCTATTTCTGCTGCGTTAGGAATGGCTGTTGCAAGCCGTTACAAAGGAGAAAAACAACGTCAACATGTGGCGATTATTGGCGATGGAGCAATGACAGCTGGATTGGCATTCGAAGGAATGAACCACGCTGGTTTCGAGAAAGATGCAAATCTATTGGTTGTATTAAACGACAACTGTATGTCCATCGATCCGAATGTCGGTGCACTCAAAGAATACTTAACAGACATCACTACCTCTCATACCTACAACAAGGTGAAAGAAGAAGTGTGGAAACTACTGGGGAAAATCTCCAAATTTGGTCCAGATGCTCAAACCATTGCTTCTAAGGTTTCAAACGCCTTGAAAGGAACATTATTGAATCAAAGTAACCTATTTGAATCCTTGAACTTTAGGTATTTTGGTCCAGTTGACGGACACGACGTGGTTGGATTGGCAAAAGTAATGGCCGATTTGAAAGATATCCCTGGCCCGAAAATCTTACATTGCATTACCCGTAAAGGAGCAGGATACAAGTTCTCTGAAGAAGGAAACCCAACCAAATGGCATGCTCCGGGCGTGTTCAATAAAGAAACAGGAGAAATTGTTAAAATTATTCCGAAATCTCCTCAACCACCGAAATACCAAGATGTTTTTGGACATACCATTGTTGAGTTGGCGGAGAAAAATGATAAAATCATGGGTGTTACACCTGCGATGCCTTCTGGAAGTTCATTAAACATCATGATGGCAGCTATGCCTGAGCGTAGTTTTGACGTTGGTATTGCTGAGCAACATGCGGTTACCTTTAGTGCGGGATTGGCTACACAAGGATTAGTGCCTTTCTGTAACATCTATTCATCGTTTATGCAACGTGCTTTTGACCAAGTCTTGCACGATGTTGCTTTGCAAAACTTAAACGTCGTATTTTGCTTAGATCGTGGTGGACTTGTTGGAGCAGATGGTGCAACACATCACGGAGCCTACGACTTAGCTTACATGCGTTGCATTCCAAACATGGTCGTTTCAGCACCGATGAATGAAGAAGAACTCAGAAACTTGATGTTCACCGCGCAATTAAAAGATCAAGGTCCATTCTCTATTCGTTATCCACGCGGAAATGGTGTGATGACAGAATGGAAAACACCGTTGAAAGAAATTAAAATTGGTGAAGGACGCAAAGTAACGATTGGTGAAGATGTTGCTATTTTGACGATCGGACATCCTGGTAATTTCGCGCAAGAGGCCATTCAAGAGTTAAAAGAATTAGGTGTTTCCGTTGCACATTATGACATGCGCTTTGTTAAACCAATTGATGAAGTAATGCTTCACGAGGTTTTCTCGAAATTCAAACACATTATCACCGTTGAAGATGGTTGTTTAATGGGTGGATTCGGTTCCGCTGTCATTGAATTCATGGTGGATCAAAAATACCAGGCAGAAGTTGTTCGACTTGGCATTCCAGATGAATATGTTCATCACGGAACACAAGAAGAATTGTGGTCCGATTGTGG
>JBEDJV010000060.1:0-7927 GCA_041172545.1 Bacteroidota bacterium
GTGGTATTGGGTAAAAATGGAATCGAAAAAATCATCGAATTACAATTAAACGATGCTGAACGCGCTCTTCTTGTAGAGTCAGCTGAAGCAGTGAAAAGTGTGATGGAAGTATTGGATAATATGATTGCAAACGCATAAGTCCAATTCAACAAAATAAAAAATGCGGGTCAATTTGACCCGCATTTTTTTTATCGAAACATTCGCTTAATTCATCTCTATCGCACCAATGTCTGGTGGATTGTTGCGTGGATTCCCAAGAATATCTGTCACCACACTTGTATTGATTCCAGCTCCTTGTAAATCTGAACTACTTCCAAATGTAAAGTCAAATTCATCAGGATTCGTAAAAACAGTTGTTCCATTCCAGATGATACTTGCATCGTAAAAGGAGTCCGTGTAAATTTCTTCTGAACGCAAAACCGTGTTTTTGAAGTCAAAATTGAGCACGACACCAGCCATTTGAATGGTATCCATTGCAATTTCGGTTGTAAGATTCCCCGTAACCACACAATTGTATAATTTTCCTTCATTGATGGAGGACACGTTCGTTTGTCCAGCTTGATAATCCGTATAGTAATTGCTGATTCCCACCGCTGGATTCGTGGAACTGCCGTATCCGAGTAGGTCACAATGATTAAAGTTGAAGTCCCCACCTTGAAGAACGAACAGCGCATGTGTGCCATTTTTAGCAATAATGCAGTTTTCCGCTTTCACTTTTGCTCCAGCGAAAATAAATACGCCATACCGCGCTTGATTTTTGATGATGGTATTTGTCATCGTCAAGGTATATCCCGTATTCGTTGGATCCTCGTCGTATAAGTGCACTCCGGATGTTCCGTTTTTGATAATCGCGTAATCAATGGTACATTGACGCGCTTGTTGAAAGTAAATTCCATAGAATTGTCCACTGACATTTTGATAATCCTGTTCCAAGCGATCTCCTTCGATGATGACTTCATTTCCAAGTGTGCCTTGAATGTTTAAAGTCGACTTATATACATACAAAATCGCATTCTTGTGCATGTAAATATGTGTTCCGGCTTGGATCGTTAATGTTTGTGCTGAATCTATAGCTGCATAGCCATATACAACGTGAGGCTTGTCATTTGGCCAAAGTCCTTCATTCAAATCTTTGTAGTGAAAATAGGCATCTTGACCCCAAGCGGCAAGTTTGACATATTGGTTTTTATCATTGGACTTAAAACGAATGGAGTCCTCAATAACCAAGGGTAAATTTGTGCCGTTAGGATCCAAGGTAACTTCGACAAAAACGAATAAACTATCGCCACCTTCAATGTATACATCTTTGATGGTCGTTCCTTGAAGTCCATCGACGTTGATCGAAAATTTGGAATTCGTTCCGCCCATTAATTCGATTTCATCGATGCGTATCGTTTTGGAGTCCTTGTTGTAAATTTTAAATTGCTGTGTAGTTGATCCAATGGTGGTAAAAACCGTATCAAAGACAACCGTATCCTTGGAGAAACTCACGTTATTTTTGGAGAGTATGACATGCTTTCCACAAGAGCTTGTGCTCAAGGTGAAAAGAACGAGTAGGCATCCGAAAATGGAAGAAAATAGTAATCTCATGTGCATATAACGAACAAATCTACGGAATATTGGGACTTTTTTTGAACCTTTGATGAACTTGGTTGTAAATAGCTAAAAATCATCCCAATGAAACAAACTATTTTTTTTAGTTTCTTGTTCCTTTTTTCCTTTATTTCCTTTGGTCAACCGCCAAATGGATCACAAAATACACCGCAATCTACGAACCAATTTGGCATCAGTGAAAATGGGGCAATCCTATCCAAAGGAAAACTAAATGCGAACACCAATATAGAGTCGAATGGCTTGATCAAAATGGATTCAAGTTATTTTAAAATGGAGCAAAAACTCGAAGAACGGGAGAGTTACAGCGAACAAGAGGACATGAAAGACATGCGAGAGAATGACAAAACACTGCATGTTTTTTCTGCTTTTTCCCTTGTACGACAAAACTCCAAAGCAAATAAATTTCAACGAACACCATTGGTTGCGGAACAAGCGGAAATGGATGCAAAAGTGAAGCAACTGGAACAAATCTCACCAAATTCTTGGGAATATCAATTGGCATACTATTCCGCTGGGAATTATGACCTGAACCGAGCTCCAGCAATAGAACAGGCATACAGCATGAATCCTGAAAATCTCGAAGTCCAAAAACAATACCTTTCCTTAAAGTATATCAATGGGGATACGATAAATGCTGGAAATACACTTTCGTTGATGTCGTTAAACGAAGACATTAGTTTGGCTGTTGAGCGGTACACTTCTGACGTATTGACTTCCTGTACCATGAATTCTACTCTAATTACACATGGATTTGAAGATACCTACGGCGCACTGTTCAATCAATTTAATCACCAACAGCGAATGGATGTCAAGGTGATTTCCTTAGATTTCTTGCAAAGTCCACAATTCCGCACAGAATTGGAAGAAAAAGGGTATATTTTACCGAAGACGACTAAAATAGACGTAGGATACTTAAGTCAGTTCTGTTACTTGAATGCCGACAAGGAACTTTTTCTTTCGGTGACCATTCCAAGAACGTATTTAGATCCCTTAGCTAAAAAACTTTTTCCGGTCGGACTTACCTTTCAGTATGTAGATGCTCCGGCAGAGGACCTACCGATTCGACAAGAAAACCTGTGGTTTTATGAGCTCAATAAATATGGCTTAAACGAGGGAGAGGAACGCAGTAAATTCGCGATGAACTACATGCCATTATTGATGTACCTGGAAGCCAAATATGTTCAGGAAGGAAATGAAGTGTTGTTGCTCCAGATTCGGGAAAGCATGGATTTGGTTTTAGGAAGAAAGGATATAAAAAAGAAAGGTAACTAGATGAAGTTCTTTCGTAAATCGATATCAGACTGGAGTGATGAGTCCTTGATGCACGCATTGGGACAAGGGAATCAGTCTGCATTTACGGAATTGTATGAGCGTTACGCCGGAAAATTAAAAGGGTATTTTCGAAACATGCTTTGGCGCGACGATGAAAAAGCGGAGGACTTTGTCCACGATTTGTTTGCGAAAATCATTCAACATCCGGAATCGTTTGACACTTCTCGCTCTTTTAAAACATGGATTTTCTCTGTGGCAAGTAATATGTGTAAAAATGAGTACAAACGAATGGAAGTAAGAAAAAATACGGTTCATGGTGTGGATACTTCTTTGGCAGCATCCAACGAAAATGTATTGAATCAAGTTCAAGACGCACAGTTCTTGGCGGAATTTGAAGAGAAATTGCAAGAATTAGATGAAAAGCATCGATCGGTTTTTACATTGCGTCACCTTGATGGACTTGCCTTAAAAGAAATTGCTGAGATTTTAGACATCAACGAAGGAACAGTCAAGTCGCGCTTGTTTTATGCGACAAAATTTTTAGCGAATCAACTGAGTGTTTATCAATTAGCACAATAAAGATGGAAGAACAATTAAAAAACATATTGAAGAATCATAAAACTTTTGCCGAGTTGAATGACTTTGATCGTAAGCAATTAGTGGAATGGTGCGCTGATGAACAGGAATTTCAGTCCTTGAAAAAGCTTTTTCAGCACGTCGATGCATGGTCGGACAAGCCTACAGATGATTCCAATACGAAAATCCGTTTGGACCAGCTCTTTGCGATACAATATGCAGGGAAGCAATCCACTTCGAATGGAAAGGAAATTCAGTTCACTAAAAATCGATTTAGTCGCGTAGCAACTTGGACTTCCATTTCAGCCGTGGCGGCAGCACTCGTTTTGACATGGTATGTGTATCAACCTGCACCAGAAATTACACTCGCGAAAAACACCGTGAAAACTCAGCCAAAAGATAAGCGCGTTGAGACCGAAAAAACAGCGGAATTAAATGGTGAAGATGTGATTCTTCCTCCCGTTGCTGCGGAATCGGTAAACGAGGAAATTCCTACAAAAATAGCAACCGTAGAAGGTCCTTTGCCCGAGATGAGTGAAATGAGTGATGATGTTCAGCAGACAATGGCTCCAACTGTTTCTTGGTCCGATAATCTTGCCAACGGATCCGCTCTCACGCTCTCTGCTTCCAACACCGGTGCAACAGGATACACATGGACAAGTGATAACTTTAGTGAAGTAAGCGTGATATCCTCAAAAATGATCTCCACTGAAAAAATCAGTTCTCGTAAAAAGCAAGCAGACGCTTTTACTTCTTTCAATGTGAAGTCGATGCCAGAAATGTTGGACGTGATTGTTGCTGCATACTAGTAGCGCAGTACAAAATGTTCTTTTTCTTGAAAGGATCTTTTCGCAAGGAGTCCGAATTGGTATATATCGGCACTAAAGTGAAATTCCGTGTTCGATAGTAATTGCTGCCATTCCGAAAAAACAGAATCATTCGTTCTGATTCCATCGATCAAAAGTATGGAGTGTTCATCGATTAGCGGTAGAAACTTATTGGCTTGATCAAGCAGACTGGCATTTTCCGCTTCAGCTTTTAACAGTACGATGGAGGATTGTATTTCTTTTTCCACTTTATCAAAATGGGACAAACCTAGAACCTTTGCCTGTCCATGGAGATCCTTCATAAATGTCTCTATGTCCATTTGAATCGTTGGCTCGGTGATGATTGAACTGTATTTCAGGTGTTTTGAAAGTTGAATCAAACAACTCAAAGCAGAAGAATGGACTTCGGTTAGTTCGCTACATTTGGTTGTATTATTTTTAGAAACGGGAATTTTAAAACAGATATCCACTAAATCGTAGACAAAAGGCGAATGAATCCCATGTCTTCCTTTGGCTTTCCAAGTATATTTTATAATTTCGATGAATCGATTCACGGTGCAAAATAACTATTTTCAGTAGACATGGGACTAACGAGTGCAGAAGAAATACATGTGTTAAAGCAAAAAAACGATATCCTAAACGGAGCTCCGTTTTTGGATGTTGTGCGTCCGTGTCGCTTAGGTGATGGAATTATTCAGCTTACTTCAGAAGAGGAACATGAATTAACACAGCGTTTTAGTCAAGTGAAGAAGGAGCTTTCTTTTTTCATTCCCGCTTCAGGTTCTGGTTCGAGAATGTTTCAATTTTTGTACGATTATTTGAATCAAACAACGGAAACGAATCAAGCCCAAACCGAACAATTTATTCGCCGCATTTCATCCTTTGCTTTTTACAAACGTTTTCCATCGGAAGTCAAAGAGAAAATAGAGAATTTTTCGTGGAGTATCGAAGACTTAATTTCCTATGTATTGGGAGAAGGTGGATTGAATTTTGGTTTATATCCAAAAGGACTCATTCCTTTTCATTCGTTGGGACCATTTATGTTGAATCCTTTTCAGGAACAACTCATTCAAGGAAGTCAGTTGGTTCAAGGTCCGATTGACTTTCATTTCACGATACAATCAACGTTCGAAGCGCACTTTCAATCGGCCATTCAGAGTTTGAGCGATATGACTGGAGATGTTTATCCGGTAACGTATTCAGAACAGGACCCGAAAACAAATTCCTTTGCGTTTTATGCCGATGGAACACTTGCGCTTGGTGAGGACGAAGAACCGATTCAACTTCCGGCAGGACACGGAACTTTACTCACGAATTTAGCCCGAATTCAAAGTGATTACGTTTTGGTCAAGAATATTGACAATTTGCAGCATTTTAGTCAGTCAGCCGCGAGCAATTCGCAATGGAAAATACTAGTGGGATTGTTAGATCAGCTCAAAGAGGCCTTTTCTGGGTTAGCAAAGAATCCTTCACTTGTGGAATTTGAACAATTAAACAAGCTCTTTCATTTTTTACCGGAAAACGAGCTGAAAAGTGAAGCGGAATTGATGGACTTTATTTCTCGTCCAATGCGTGTATGCGGGATGGTTCGAAACGAAGGTCAGCCGGGTGGTGGTCCATTCTACGTTGAGAAAAACGGCGAAATGCGCAAACAAATTGTTGAAAAAGCGCAATTAGCAAATACGGATAAAGTGAATGCCTTGCTGATGCAAAGCACCCATTTCAATCCAGTGATGATGGTCTTAGATTTCAAGGATTTCCATGGTGAACACTATGATTTAACACAATTCACTGATGAAGAAGCTTTTTTCATCGTAGAAAAGAGTCATTTAGGAAAGTCCATTCGATTCATTGAGCAACCAGGACTTTGGAACGGAGGAATGGCAAAATGGAATACCATTTTTATCGAAATCCCCAATGAAGTTTTTACTCCAGTAAAAACGGTGCTTGATTTACTTCAAAACACGCATCAAGCCATTTAAATTTTCCACTCTTTTAGCTGTCCCAACGGTTTAATTTGGCTATTTTTGTATAAAAAAAACAAAGATGGTTCCAGTTACGGTTTACGCTGAAATGACTCCAAATCCGACAACGATGAAATACGTTGCGAATAAATATTTATTGGCAACGGGAGATGCTGTTGAATTTAGTTCCAAATCTGATTCCAAAGGATTCTCTCCATTGGCTGAGGCATTGTTTGATTTCCCTTTTGTTCAAAAGGTGTTTATTGCCGCTAATTTCATTACGATTACCAAAACGGACAATGTTCCTTGGGATTTCATTAACATGGAATTACGCGAATTTGTACGTGAATGGTTGTTTTTTGGGAAGGAAGTATTGATTCAAATGCCTACGCAATTGGCGCAAATGGAAGATGAGTCTAGTTCAGACAAACCGGCAAAATCGTTTAATCCAAGTGACTTCGATGATCCGATTCGCGCGCTCTTAGATGAGTACGTTCGTCCGGCAGTTGAAAATGATGGTGGAGCCATTGATTTCGTTGGATTCGAAGATGGAATCGTTACTGTTTTAATGAAAGGTTCATGTGCAGGTTGTCCATCATCTACAGCTACATTGAAAGGTGGAATCGAAAACTTATTGAAACAACACTTGCCTGAAGTAAAAGAAGTCGTTGCATTAAATGGTTAATTTCTATTGACAAGCACTTATTTATTGTCCAATTGAATAATTATTCCTAAATTTAAATGAACAAGTCAAAGAACTTGTTGTTTCCTATAGACAATATCCAACATGGAGTCCGAAGTACATATTGAAAAACAAATTGACCTCAACAGTGCATTGCGCCATTATTTTGGTTTCGATCAATTTAAAGGAGAGCAAGAAGCGATTATTCGCAATGTGCTGAATGGTAAAAACACTTTTGTCATCATGCCTACTGGCGGTGGGAAATCCATGTGTTATCAGTTGCCTTCATTATTAATGAATGGAACGGCCATCATTGTTTCGCCCTTAATTGCCTTGATGAAGAATCAGGTAGATGCCATTCGTGGTTTCAGTGAAAATGAGAATGTTGCCCATTTCTTGAATTCATCTTTGTCGAAAGCAGAAATTCAGCAGGTGCGCAAGGATATCCAATCTGGAAGTACGAAAATGCTGTTTGTCGCTCCGGAATCACTCACAAAAAAAGAAAACATCGATTTCTTAACAACTGTTGAGATATCGTTTTTCGCCATAGATGAAGCGCATTGTATTTCTGAATGGGGACACGATTTCCGTCCGGAATACCGTAGACTTCGTGAAATTTTTCACAAAATATCGAATGTCCCAGTTATTGCACTAACGGCAACTGCGACTCCCAAGGTTCAATATGACATTCAGAAGAACTTAAACATGTTAGATGCGGACGTGTTCAAGTCCTCGTTTAACCGTGATAACCTTTATTACGAGATTCGTCCAAAACGCGACGTGGAGAAGGAAATCATCCGATACATCAAAAACCACCAAGGTGAAAGCGGAATTATCTATTGCTTGAGCCGTAAAAAAGTGGAGGAGATAGCGGAATTGCTACAAGTGAATGGTATTAATGCTTTGCCATATCACGCAGGACTCGATGCTGGATCGCGAGCGCGACACCAAGATATGTTCTTAATGGAAGATGTGGAAGTGATTGTTGCTAC
>JBEDJV010000061.1:0-7925 GCA_041172545.1 Bacteroidota bacterium
GAGGTAATCCTTGATCGTGAATTGGTTATCGGTGAAGAGCATTTAGATTCTATCATGGACTCTGGTGCGAAATCATTGATCTTACACAAAGAGGATGGTAATTCTACCGATTATACAATCATCTACAATACCTTACAAAAAGATACTTCCAACTCTGAAAAAGAAGCGGTTGAACACATATACCGTCAATTACGTAACGCAGATCCACCCGACTATGAAACGGCAAAAGGAGTATTTGAGAAATTATTCTTCTCAGATGCACGTTATGATTTAGGTGAGGTTGGACGTTTCCGTTTGAACAAGAAATTAGGATTAGATGATTCTGAAGAGTCTCGCGTTCTAACGAAAACGGATATCATTAACATCATTAAATACCTAATCGAGTTGATTAACTCGAAAGCAGATATTGATGATATTGACCACTTATCGAATCGTCGTGTTCGTACAGTAGGAGAGCAATTATATGCGCAATTTGGTGTAGGACTTGCAAGAATGGCAAGAACAATCCGTGAGCGTATGAACGTTCGTGATAACGAGGTATTTACTCCAATTGACTTGATCAATGCGAAAACACTTTCGTCTGTGATCAATTCATTCTTTGGAACAAATCAGTTATCTCAGTTCATGGATCAAACCAATCCACTTTCTGAAGTAACACACAAACGCCGCTTGTCGGCACTAGGACCAGGCGGACTCTCTCGTGAAAGAGCAGGATTCGAGGTTCGTGACGTTCACTATACGCACTATGGTCGTCTTTGTACGATTGAAACACCGGAAGGACCAAACATTGGTTTGATTTCTTCATTGTGTGTATTTGCGAAAGTAAATAAATTAGGATTCATTGAAACACCTTACCGTCGAGTTGAGAATGGTAAAGTAGTATTAAATGAAGAACCAGTTTATTTAGCTGCTGAAGAAGAAGATTCAAAAATGATCGCACAAGCGAATGCTGTGATGGATGATAAAGGAAACTTCTTGTCCGATGTGGTAAAAGCACGTTTCGAAGGTGACTTCCCAGTGGTAGCACCGAAAGATTTGAATTTGATGGACGTTGGAGCCAATCAAATTGCATCGATTGCCGCTTCGTCAATTCCTTTCTTGGAGCATGATGATGCCAACCGTGCATTGATGGGATCAAACATGCAACGTCAAGCAGTTCCATTATTACGTCCAAATTCTCCAATTGTTGGAACAGGAATTGAGCGTTTGGTTGCACGTGATTCTCGTGTGTTAATCAATGCGGAAGGTACTGGTACAGTTGAGTATGTGGATGCGAACGAAATCGTTATTCGATACGATTGGAACGAAGAAGATAAAATGGTGAGTTTTGATAGCGAGGTAACTCGTTATGGATTAACAAAATTCATGAAAACAAATCAAAGTACATGTATCAACTTGAAACCGATTGTTCAAAAAGGTGATCGTGTGGAAAGAGGACAAGTACTTTGCGAAGGATATGCAACACAAGCTGGAGAATTGGCCTTGGGTCAAAACTTGAAAGTGGCGTTCATGCCTTGGAAAGGATACAACTTTGAGGATGCGATTGTGATCTCGGAGAAAGTTGTTCGTGATGATATCTTTACGAGTGTTCACATTGATGAGTATTCATTGGAAGTACGTGACACAAAACGTGGAATGGAAGAATTAACTTCTGATATTCCTAACGTAAGTGAAGAAGCAACGAAAGACTTAGATGAAAACGGATTGATCCGTATCGGAGCTGAAATCCGTGAAGGTGATATCTTAATCGGTAAAATCACTCCTAAAGGTGAAACGGATCCTTCTCCAGAAGAGAAATTATTACGTGCAATCTTTGGTGACAAAGCGGGTGATGTGAAAGATGCTTCGTTGAAAGCTGGTCCATCATTACGTGGAGTTGTTATCGAGAAAAAATTGTTCTCAAGAGCAATTAAAGACCGTAAATCAAAATCTCAGGATAAACCAATCTTGGAAACGATTGATGCAGAATACCAAAAAGATTTTGCTGATTTGAAGGAAAAACTTGCGGAGAAATTGATGGTCATTTTAGGTGAGCACAAATCTTCAGGAGTATACAACAACTTCAAAGAAGAGTTGATCAAGAAAGGCACGAAATTCACGAATAAAGCATTAATGGCTTTGGATTATTCAATTGTGAATCCATTAAACTGGAGTTCAGATGCGAAAACCAACCAATTAATTAGTCGTGTTATTCACAACTTTAATATCAAAGCAAACGATTTACTTGGTAACTACAAACGTCGTAAATTCCATATTTCTGTTGGAGATGAACTTCCAGCTGGAATCGTGAAATTGGCGAAAGTTTATGTTGCTAAGAAACGTAAATTGAAAGTGGGAGATAAAATGGCGGGACGTCACGGAAATAAAGGAATCGTAGCGAACATCGTTCGTCAAGAGGACATGCCTTTCCTTGAAGACGGGACTCCAGTTGATATCGTATTGAATCCACTTGGTGTACCTTCTCGTATGAACCTTGGTCAAATTTATGAAACTGTTCTTGGTTGGGCAGGTGAAAAATTAGGCATGAAGTTCGCAACGCCAATTTTTGATGGAGCAAAACCATCTGAAATTGATGAGTGGACAGCGAAAGCGGGTGTTCCTAAATCCGGAAAAACGTACTTGTACGATGGAGGAACAGGAGAACGTTTCCATCAACCAGCAACTGTTGGGGTAATTTACATGTTGAAATTATCACACATGGTGGATGACAAAATGCACGCTCGTTCTATCGGACCATACTCATTAATTACGCAACAACCTTTAGGTGGTAAAGCGCAATTTGGAGGTCAGCGTTTTGGTGAAATGGAGGTTTGGGCACTAGAAGCATTTGGTGCAGCTAACATCCTTCAAGAAATCTTAACGGTTAAATCTGATGATGTGATGGGTCGTGCGAAAGCATATGAAGCAATTGTGAAAGGTGATAATATTCCTGAACCAGGAATTCCTGAATCTTTCAACGTATTGTTACACGAGCTTCGCGGATTGTGTTTGAACGTATCGATGGACTAATTGATTAATAACGAAAACATTATATAAAAAATGGCTTTCAAAAGAGAAATACCAAAAAAACAAAGTAGCTTTAATAAAATCACCATTTCATTGGCTTCTCCAGAAATTATCCTGGAGAATTCAAGTGGTGAAGTTCTAAAGCCAGAGACAATCAACTACCGTACGTACAAACCAGAACGTGACGGATTGTTCTGTGAGCGCATTTTTGGTCCAGTTAAAGACTATGAATGTCACTGTGGTAAATACAAACGAATTCGTTACAAAGGAATCGTGTGTGACCGTTGTGGAGTAGAAGTAACAGAGAAGAAAGTGCGTAGAGAGCGTATGGGACACATCTCTTTGGTGGTTCCAGTTGCGCATATTTGGTACTTCCGTTCTTTACCGAACAAAATTGGATACTTACTAGGTTTGCCAACGAAAAAGTTGGATCAAATTATCTATTACGAGCGCTATGCGGTAATTAACCCAGGAGCTGCTTTAGAATTGGATAATGTAAACTTGAAAAAATTCGACTTCTTAACGGAAGAAGAATATTTGGATATCCTTGACGCCTTACCAAAAGAAAATCAATACTTGGAGGATTCAGATCCAAACAAGTTTGTGGCTAAAATGGGAGCGGAAGCATTATACGATTTATTGAAGGGATTAAACCTGGAAGAATTGTCGTATACTCTTCGTGATCAAGCGGAAAATGAAACTTCAGTTCAACGTAAAAATGAAGCGTTAAAACGTCTTCAAGTAGTTGAAGCAATGAAAGATTCTCAAACACGTATCGATAATCGTCCTGAGTGGATGATTGTAAAAGTGGTACCTGTTATTCCACCTGAATTACGTCCATTAGTTCCACTTGATGGTGGTCGTTTTGCGACATCGGATTTAAATGACCTATACCGTCGTGTAATTATCCGTAATAACCGTTTGAAACGATTGATCGAAATCAAAGCGCCGGAAGTAATCTTGCGTAATGAGAAACGTATGTTACAAGAATCTGTGGATTCATTGTTCGATAACTCAAGAAAATCAAGTGCTGTTAAGACAGAATCAAACCGTGCATTGAAATCACTTTCTGATTCATTGAAAGGTAAACAAGGTCGTTTCCGTCAAAACTTACTTGGAAAACGTGTGGATTATTCAGCACGTTCAGTAATTGTTGTTGGTCCAGATTTGAAATTACACGAATGTGGTCTACCAAAAGACATGGCAGCGGAACTTTACAAACCGTTTATCATTCGTAAGATGATCGAACGTGGTATCGTGAAAACAGTTAAATCTGCAAAGAAAATTGTTGACCGTAAAGAGCCTGTAGTTTGGGATATCTTAGAAAATGTATTGAAAGGTCACCCAGTTCTATTGAACCGTGCCCCTACACTTCACCGTTTAGGTATTCAAGCTTTCCAACCGAAATTAATTGAAGGAAAAGCGATTCGTCTTCACCCGTTGGTAACGACAGCCTTCAATGCCGATTTCGATGGTGACCAAATGGCGGTTCACTTACCATTAGGTAATGCTGCAATTTTGGAAGCTCAAATGTTGATGTTAGCATCACACAACATCTTGAATCCAGCAAATGGAGCACCAATTGCCGTTCCTTCTCAGGATATGGTCTTGGGTCTTTACTATATCACAAAAGGAAAACTTTCTGTGGAAGGTGACGTTGTGAAAGGACAAGATGGAATTTTCTATTCTCCAAAAGAGGTAATCATCGCTTACAATGAGAAAAAACTTGATTTGCATGCGCGTATCAAAGTGAAATCTTATGATTTAGGTAAAAGTGGTGAGCCAGAACTAATGCTTATTGAAACAACTTGTGGACGTGTAATGTTCAACGAGAATGTTCCAAGAGAAGTTGGATACATCAATGATGTCTTGACGAAAAAAGCATTACGTGATATCATCGGTGAGGTATTGAAAATTTGTGGTACATCTCGTACAGCTCAATTCCTTGATGATATCAAAGGTCTTGGTTACGAAATGGCCTTCAGAGGTGGATTGTCGTTTAACTTAGACGATATCATTATCCCGAAAGAAAAAGAAGTTTTAGTTGGTAAAGCTGAAAATGAAGTGAAAGAAGTCATGATGAATTACAACATGGGTCTTATCACCAATAATGAGCGTTACAACCAAATCATTGATATTTGGACACATACAAACTCACGTTTGACTGCGACATTAATGGATCAATTGAAAACGGATCGTCAAGGATTCAACTCAATTTACATGATGTACGATTCAGGAGCTCGTGGATCTAAAGAACAGATTCGTCAGCTTTCTGGTATGCGTGGATTGATGGCGAAACCACAGAAATCTGGTGCGTCCGTTCAAGAAATTATCGAGAATCCGATCTTATCCAACTTTAAAGAAGGATTATCGATCCTTGAGTACTTTATCTCCACTCACGGTGCACGTAAAGGTTTGGCCGATACTGCCCTTAAAACAGCCGATGCAGGTTACCTGACTCGTCGTTTGGTGGATGTTGCTCAAGATGTTGTTATTAATTCAAATGACTGTGGTACACTTCGTGGAATTGTTGCGACAGCGTTGAAGAAAAATGATGAAGTTGTTGAACCATTGTATGACCGTATTCTTGGACGTACATCTGTTCACGATGTGTATTTACCAGATTCAGATGAGTTAATCATCGCTGCTGGTGAATTGATTTCTGAAGATATCGCAAACACGATTTCTAAAGCAGGAATCGAAGAAGTAGAAATTCGTTCTGTATTGACATGTGAAATGCGCCGTGGTGTTTGTTCAAAATGTTATGGACGAAACCTTGCAAATCACCGTCTTGCTCAAAGAGGGGATGCTGTTGGTGTTGTGGCTGCTCAATCAATTGGTGAGCCAGGTACACAGTTAACATTACGTACTTTCCACGTTGGGGGTACTGCATCGAACATCGCTGATATCTCTGACTTGAAAGCGAAAGCAAACGGTAAATTAGAAATCGACGAGTTAAGAACTATCGAACGTAAAAATGCTGATGGTACAAACCAAATCATCGTAGTTGGACGTTCAGCTGAATTGAAAATTACTGACGAGAAAACAGGAATTACTGTCATGACAGCTAATGTTCCTTACGGTTCTGAATTAATGGTTTCTGGTGAAACAAAAATTAAGAAAGGCGATGTAATCTGTAAATGGGACCCATATAATGCGGTAATCATTTCTGAAGTTGCAGGAAAGGTAGTTTTTGATGGCATCATTGAAAATATCACTTACCGCGAGGAAGTCGATGAGCAAACAGGATTTACGGAGAAAGTAATCATCGAATCTCGTGATAAAAAGAAAAGTCCAGCGATTCACATCATGGATCCAAAAACGAAAGAAATTTTAAGAGAATACTCTATTCCAGTTAATGCACACATCTCTGTTACGGAGGGTGATAAAATTGAAGCTGGTGTAATTATGGTTAAAATTCCTCGTTTGGCTGGTAAAACCGGAGATATCACCGGAGGTCTTCCACGTGTAACTGAGTTATTCGAGGCAAGAAATCCTTCAAATCCAGCAGTTGTTTCTGAAATCGACGGAACAGCAGCATTTGGAAATGTGAAACGTGGTAACCGTGAAATTATCATTACATCGAAATTGGGAGAAGTAAGAAAATACTTAGTTCCACTTTCTAAACACATCCTTGTACAACAAAACGATTTCGTTCGTGCTGGTCAACCATTATCTGATGGAGCAATCACGCCAAATGATATCTTGAACATTGAAGGACCTACGAAAGTACAAGAGTACATCGTAAATGAAATTCAAGAGGTATACCGTTTACAAGGGGTGAAAATTAATGATAAACACTTTGAAGTAATTGTACGTCAAATGATGTTGAAAGCACAAATCATCGAATCTGGTGATACTCGCTTCTTGGAGGGACAATCCGTTCATAAAGCAGATATCATGGAAGCGAACGATGCACTTTACGGAATGATGTTCGTAAAAGATGCTGGTGATTCAGCTGAATTGAAAAAAGGACAATTAGTTTCGGTTCGTCGTTTAAGAGATGAGAATTCGAAATTAAAACGTGAGGATAAAACATTAGTAGAAGCGAGAGAGGCTATGCCGGCAACGTCGACACCTTTGTTACAAGGTATCACACGTGCGTCACTTCAAACACAATCGTTTATTTCTGCGGCTTCCTTCCAGGAGACAACGAAAGTATTAAACGAAGCAGCAATTTCAGGTAAAGAAGACCATTTGTTAGGATTGAAAGAAAACGTTATCGTTGGACACTTAATCCCGGCTGGTACAGGTGTACGTGAATACCAATCAATGATTGTTGGTTCACAAGAAGCTTACGATGAAATGCTACAAGACGCTTAATCGAAAGATGAAATAAAAGGAAAAGGATGATCGAAAGGTCATCCTTTTTTTTATGCAATACGGCCCCAGTTTGGACGAGATTTCAATACTTGATGCATTCGTTGATTTAAGGGTCTGTTTTCTGTTAAAAGAAGATCTGGATCCTTCTCAAGAATCTCTCGAGCCTTCTCTCTTGCTAAGCTAACGATTTGTCCATCTCTCGATAAATCTGCTAATTTCAAATTCAACACACCGCTTTGTTGGGTTCCCATTAAATCTCCAGGTCCACGCAATTGTAAATCGACTTCAGAAATTTGAAACCCGTCATTTGTCATGACCATCGTATCCATTCGTTTCATCGATTCTTTGGATAGTTTATCTCCAGTCATTAAAATGCAATAGGATTTTTCTGCACCACGTCCAACGCGTCCGCGCAGCTGGTGCAATTGCGACAATCCAAAACGCTCAGAACTCTCAATCACCATTACAGAAGCATTCGGCACATTCACGCCTACTTCGATAACCGTTGTGGCGACCATGATCTGTGTTTCACCTTTCACGAATCGTTGCATTTCGGCTTCTTTTTCTGCTGGTTTTAATTTACCATGAACCATGCT
>JBEDJV010000062.1:0-7805 GCA_041172545.1 Bacteroidota bacterium
CCACTGTTGAGACACCCATTTTGGCCTCGTTAACTGCTGGACTTTTAATTTCAGGCACGAAGAACAAATCAGCGATTCAAATTCATCATGCACTTGATGCTGTTGGTGCGTTTTACGACGTGAGTGTATCACAAGAACAAGCGGTGGTAACACTGTATGCATTAAATAGCTATTTGAAACAAGCATTTGACATTTTTCATGAGGCACTAAGCGCTGCGATTTTTCCAGAAAAGGAAGTGCAGGAAATCTGCAATGAGCGACAAGAAAAATTAAAAGTGCAACTGCAAAAAGTAAATGTCCTAGCGCAACGAAAAATTCAACAGGTTCTTTTCGAAGAAACTCCCTATTCACAAGTGATTGCTCAAGGAGATTACGCCACATTGAAACGATCGGACCTCATCGATTTTCACCAGAAATATTATTTAAACGGTTTATCGAAAGTCTTTTTGGTTGGAGATCTTTCCAAGGAAGCCATGCTTGAAATAAAAGACGCTTGCGCCGATTTCGCTGGAGAAAATAGAACATCCATCAAAGTTGAATTTACGGGAAATGCACACATCGATCATCAGGACAAAGCAGATGCCTTGCAAACTGCGATTCGCATTGGGAAAATCATGTTCAATAAAACCCATCCGGATTTCATTTCCTTTTCCGTTTTGAATACCATCCTCGGAGATTATTTTGGAAGTCGATTGATGAGTAACATCCGCGAGGACAAAGGCTACACCTACGGAATTGGATCCTACATGATGGAAAATACACATTTTGGGTATTTTATGATTGCGACGGAAGTAGCCAAAGAGGTGCGCGAGGCGACCATTCAAGAAGTGAAAAAGGAAATCGAACGACTTCAAACAGAATTGGTTCCGGAAGAAGAATTGGAATTAGTCAAAAGTTACCTACTTGGACAATTGCTCAAAGCAGCCGATGGACCTTACGCGATGTTGGATTTATTCTCAGGAGTGGAATTACATGGCATGGACATCTCTTTTTACAACAAATACATTCAAAAAGTACAAGAAATTACAGCGGAAGAAATACGCGAAATGGCTTGTAAACACTTGGATTGGAAAAGTTTGTCGATAATTAGCGTTGGTTAGCAACTAATTCCCTTAACTTTCGTTATAATAAATACGGTCTTTTCCCGTTGTTTTACTGATGTTTAGAGTTATTTTTCTGCTTTCATTTATTTTGCTTTGTCAAAATGCATTTGCTTCCCATGTTTTGGGAGGGGAAATCAGCTACAAACACCTAGGCGGAACCAATTATCAATTCGAGTTGATTTTTTACCGAGATTGCAATGGTGCGGACGTGAATCCGGTGTCGGAACAATTGAAGGTTTGGAATCATCCAAGCTTGTCAACCATCAATGTAACATTTGTTTCTCGTCAAGACATCTCCCCTACTTGCTCCCCTGTCACAGGATCCCCGGGTCCACTGTTATGTGGTTCAGGAAGCAATGGTGGAAATGGTCAAGGAGCGGTTGAAAAAGTACTGTACCGAAGTGCAGCGATCGCATTGACCGGAGTTCCTCCTGCAAATGGATGGATTTTCACCTATGAAAACTTTTCTCGAAGTAATACGGTGTCCAATCTGATGAATCCAGCAAACTATGGAATCACGTTGGCAGCGAAAATTTATCACTTGGATACTCCTGACGATTCTCCTGTCTTTTTTCAAGACCCTCATTTCGTGAGTTGTGCGGGAACACCTTTTACATTCAATGGAAATGCGATCGATCCAAACTTAGACTCCTTGGTTTTTTCCTTCGGAATTCCATACAACAATATTCAAGGAACAAGTTACAATCCACCAGTGGATCCCATTCCGGTGCCATTTGAAATTGGATTCAGCGCGCTAAATCCAACGCCCAACCTAAGTTTAAATCCGGCAAACATTCCGTCTAGTTTGAATCCGATTTCCGGTGAATTGTCCTTTACCTGTATGAACATTGGTAACTACGTGGTGAAAATTTTAGTAAAATCCTACCGTCAAGGAATACTCATTTCCGAAGTTGAACGCGAAATGCAATTAATGGTGATGCCATGTTCCGGAGGAAACAATCCACCGGTAATTACACCGCCATTTCCCGGGAATTCTTTTGAATTGACCGTGAATGCCGGAGATTTAGTTTCCTTCAACCTAGACGCAAGTGATGTCGACCTATTACAAGATGGTAGTCCACAGACATTAACCATGACGGGATCTGGTCCCATGTACGGAACAAACTTCACTTCAAGTACAGGATGTAGCGTTGCTCCATGTGCAAGTTTAACGAACGGATTTCCACTGAGTGGAACAGGATCGATCAGTGCGAATTTCAATTGGCAAACGACCTGTGATCACATCTCCGATGCACAAGGAAATACGATGAGTCAAATGACGTATAATTATGTTTTCCGTGTGCAGGACGATTACTGTCAAGTACCACAAGTGTCTTTTGCTACGGTTACTATTCACGTTTTGAATCCCGGAATCATTAATGCTCCTGAAATTAATTGCATTCAAACAGCGAATACAGACGATTTGACCATTTTCTGGAATCCTGTGACCAACAACAATAACGCATTTGTTTCCTATCAAATCTATTCTGTTCAAAATGGATTAATTGGAACGGTTACCGACATCAACGCAAACAGTTTCGTTGTTCCCGCAATTTACACGCACCACGAATTTTATTTAGCTGTTCAATCTGGTTGCAATGGTGGAACGATGCGATATAGCGACACCATCTCCAATATTTTTCTGACGCTAGTCAATCCAAACAATGGGACAGCTGTTCTAAATTGGAACAAACCGCGCAATCCACCGCTTCCGACCTACAACGAGTACTTTTACATCTACCGAGAATATCCGACGAACTTCTTTAACTTTTTGGATAGCGTTCCTTACAATCAAACGAGTTACATCGATACGATTGATTTGTGTGACGAATTTATCCGTTACCGCGTAAATTTGGCCACGACAAGCTGTAACTTTAATTCCAATCGTCCGGGTGATAATTTAAGTGATATGTTCACACCAGACATGCCGGTCATCTATTCAGTTGGATACGATACGACTACTTTCCAAATGAATATTCAATGGAATCAGAATGCGCAAGATGACACCTATGGTTATGTGATTTACACCTTCGATGCAAATGGATTTTTGTACGAATTGGATACCGTTTACGGAATTGGAACGACGAATTATTCCTATCTCACCAATACTCCTGGTCCATTCTCATATTCCGTTGCAGCCTTTGATTCATGCTTCACATCAGCCAATCCACCTACCTTTCAAACTTCTGCTAAAGCACTCGTTCACACCTCGATTTTAGCGAGCTTCAGCATCAATATGTGTGCAGAGCAAGCAGAACTGTCGTGGAGTTTATATGGAGGTGCGACGGTAACAAATTATGAAATATGGTCCAAAAACAATAACCAATGGACACTTTTAGGAAGCACGACGAATATGAACTTCCTGGCACAGTTAACACGAGGACAGTCCTATTGTATTTTCATTAAAGCGAACTTGAGTAATGGAAAAGTAGCTTTTTCCAATCCCTGCTGTTTTTTAATACCAACTCCTACTGCACCAGCCTACCATTATTTCAAGCTAGCAACAGTCGAAGGTGAATTCATTGAATTGTACGACTATGTGGATGCATCCGTAGGAATTACCGAAATTATCTTTGAGCGAAAAGACACGCTAGGTAATTTTGTGGAACTTGGACGTGCACCGGTTATTAATAACGTTGCACATTTCACAGATGAAGATGTGGAACTGAGCTTACAAGCGTGGGAATACCGCACCATTTACGTGGATAGCTGCGGGAATCCAGGTGCGTATGCGAACACCAATAGAACTATTTTTGCCACTGGAACAGCCGACCAATATAACATGGTCAATACCGTTTCTTGGAATCCATACGAGCTCTTCGATGGAGATGTGATGGAGTACCATGTGTATCGCAATGCCTATGGAACGTTTGAAAATACACCAATGGCGATTGTTCCGAATAGCACCACCAGCATCACCGACGACGTTTCTACCTTGCGAAATAACGGAGAAGTGTGTTACCGCATTGAAGCGGTTGAAGGACTAAATTCCTATAACTTCAGTGAAACAAGTCGATCCATTGATGTGTGTATCCCATATGATCCGTTGGTGTTTGTTCCCAATGCGTTCACGCCAGATGGATTAAATCCAATTTTCTACCCGGTTGTTTCCAATGCTGATCCAAAAAACTATACGTTTAGCATTATTGATCGTTGGGGACAAATTGTCTTCGAAACATCGGATCCAACAAAGGGTTGGGATGGCAAGATTTCCAGTTCTGGACTTGACGCAACGAACGATGTCTTTTTGTACCGTATCGAAATCACGACACAAACAGATGAGTTGATTGTGAAAAGAGGATATGTGACGTTAATCAGGTAATGGGGACAAAGAAAATATTAATCATTCAAACAGCGTTTCTTGGCGATGTCATTTTGGCAACACCGCTGATTGAATCCTTATCGACTACTTTTCCTACCGCACAGATTGACTTCCTCTTAAAAAAAGGAAATGAAGCCTTACTAAGTGAACATCCCAAATTACGTCGTGTACTCATCTTTGACAAGTCCCGGAAAAGAAAATCACTGCTTGATTTAATCCAAGAAATTAGAAAAGAAAAATACGACTTGGTGTTGAACCTTCATCGCTTTGCCTCGTCTGGGTTGATGACCATTTTATCTAGGGCAAAAGAGACAAGGGGATTTTCAAAGAATCCTTTTTCCTTTTTGTACACTCAACGATTTACTCATACCATCTCCAATGGAAAACATGAAGTCGATCGAAATTTGTCTCTTATTTCGGACCTTGTTGAAGTTCCACAGCGCAGACCACAGTTGTACCCAAGTCCAGCAGACCTAGACTTCGTCTCCCAATGGAAAAGCGAAGCATACTTTTGTTTAGCTCCAGCCTCTGTTTGGTTTACGAAACAAGCTCCACCCGCCGTTTGGCAATATGTGATGGAAAAATTCGATGAGGAAGGTGTGCAGTTTTATTTACTCGGAGGTCCTGCAGACCAAGAATTATGTGAAGGCATCAAATTGGTCAGCCAGCGCAAAAACGTGCATAATTTAGCCGGAAAACTAAGTCTAATGCAATCTGCCGCTTTGATGAAGGATGCCAAAAGGAATTTCGTCAACGATTCTGGACCATTGCACATTGCATCCGCAGGAAATGCACCGGTAAGTGCCTTCTTTTGCTCTACGACTCCTGAATTCGGTTTTGGACCCTTGTCAGATGATTCGAACGTGATTGAGGTTAAAAACCTGGACTGTAAACCTTGCGGATTACATGGACACAAAGCTTGTCCAAAAGGACATTTTCAATGCGGAAATGGATTGATTGAGGCGATGAATGACTGATTCAATTCGCGATCTACATTCAACGTTTCATGGTCATTCTTTTCAGATTCGTTTAAACCCCAAATTGACGCAAATGGTGGTCGATGTGCTTATACAAAAGATTATTCCATTCCATCGCGGATAATTTCCCCAAGGACAAAGATGGTATAGCCGACAATTGTTCCGGACCCAACTCTTGAATTTTCTGAACATAGGCAATCAACTTACCTTTCTCTGTTTCGATATCGAAGTTTTGATTCAAGCGTACGAAGGTTGGTCCCGTTGGAAGATTCGGTCTGTACGGTACTTCGTTCACCATCGATTGCTTGAAAAAGGTTTTCAGCATCCATTTCATCATCATACCCGGTTTATCGGTATTCTCACCGAGTACTTGCTGATAAGCGACACAGCAATGCGACAACATTTGACCTGCATTCATTTTGCCCCATAATGCAGGAGTTTCATTTGTTAGGGATGAAATTCGTGTTGCTAATTCAACCGTCGTTTCTGGGGAATAAATATTTGGAAAAGCCATTTTGAAAAAGTTTATTCAATAAAAAAGCCATCCGCAGATGGCTTTTAAAAATTATGCTAAAACTTCTTTGACCAAGTCAGCGGCTTCTTGTAGTTGCACAGCTGAATGGACATTCAGTCCTGATTCGTCGATTAATCGTTTCGCTTCAACAGCGTTTGTTCCTTGTAAACGAACAATGATTGGAACTGGAATTTCACCGATGTTTTTGTACGCATCAACGATTCCTTGAGCTACACGGTCACAACGAACGATACCACCAAAGATGTTGATCAAGATTGCTTTCACATTTGGATCTTTCAAGATGATGTGGAATGCTTTCTCCACGCGTTCTGCGTTTGCTGTTCCTCCAACGTCCAAGAAGTTCGCTGGATTCCCACCTGAAAGTTTGATAATGTCCATCGTTGCCATAGCAAGTCCTGCACCATTTACCATACATCCAACGTTACCGTCTAATTTCACGAAGTTCAATCCTGCTTCATCCGCTTCCACTTCTGTTGGATCTTCTTCTGTTTTATCACGCATCGCTGCATATTCTGGATGACGGAACAATCCGTTTCCATCCATTGTTACTTTCGCATCAACTGCAATGATTTTATCGTCAGACGTTTTGAACAAAGGATTGATTTCAAACATCGAAGCATCAATTCCAACATACGCATTGTATAAAGAAGGAACGAATTTGCACATTTGTTTGAACGCTTCACCTGATAATCCTAGGTTAAAAGCGATTTTTCGCACTTGGAATCCTTGAAGTCCAACACGTGGATCAACGAATTCTTTGTGTAATTTTTCCGGTGTGTGCTCCGCAACGTGCTCAATATCCATTCCACCTTCTGTAGAATAGATGATCACATTTCTTCCTTTTTCACGGTCAAGTAAAACAGACATATAGAACTCTTGAGGCTCAGAAGCTCCTGGATAGTATACATCTTGTGCGATTAACACTTGATTTACTTTTTTACCTTTTCCATTTGTTTGAAGTGTTGTGAGGTGTCCACCAAGGATTCCCGCCACTTTTTCTTCTACTTGATCAAGTCCTTTTGCGATGACAACACCATGAGAACCAGTTTCTTCCACTGTTCCTTTCCCGCGTCCACCAGCATGGATTTGCGCTTTCACGACAAACCAACTTGTTCCTGTTTCCTCCGATAATTTTTTAGCAGCTGCTACAGCATCTTCTACCTTATCGACTACTATCCCCTCTTGAACGGCAACACCGTAACTTTTTAAGATAGATTTTCCTTGATATTCGTGTAAATTCATTGTTGATATTTTGCGAGGTAAAAGTACGTTTTTTCTCGGATTTGGATTTGAAAAATTAAATTATTTTACTCCATTCGATTTTTCCATGATGAAGAAATTTCTCGAGAAGCATACGCCTTGTTTTTAAATTCATTCACATGACTCCAAATAGAATCGATGGCGTGCTGCAAAGCCACACTTTCTTCCTCCATCGCATTCTTGATTAATTCTGGACTCGAGAAGTGTTCTTTGACAAAATTTGTATCAAACTTCCCACTTCGAAAAGCTTCATGTTTCAGCACAAATTTCCCAAAATCAAGGGTTGTCTTCACTCCGGAAATTTGGTAATCATCGATTGCTTTAATCGCACGATCGATCGCTTCTGTGCGCGTTTTACCCCACACCACTAATTTCGCAATCATTGGATCATAGTAAATCGGAATTTCCATTCCTTCTTCGAAAGCATCATCCACTCGGACACTTTTACCTGTTGGAATGCGGTAACGGTTCAAGGTTCCGATGTCTGGTGTAAATCCATTTAAACTATCTTCAGCATACACACGAATTTCCACCGCGTGTCCGTTAATGGCCAATTCATCTTGTAATTTTGGTAAACGCTCACCTCTTGCCACGCGAATTTGCCATTC
>JBEDJV010000063.1:0-7796 GCA_041172545.1 Bacteroidota bacterium
CGTGTGGTAACAGAACTTCCTTGGTCTAGTCTTTTCGCAAACAATATGTTTTTGCGTTTGTCTGACAGCGAAATAGAAACCTTTTTGCCAGAGTGGCACATTGTATGTGTTCCAAGTTTTCAAGCGGATCCAGCAATCGACGGGACACGTCAGGCGAACTTCGCGATTTTGAACTTCACGAAAAAAATGATTCTCATTGGAGGAACAGGTTATACAGGTGAAATTAAGAAAGGAATTTTCTCTGCCTTGAATTTCATTCTTCCACATGAAAAAAATGTCCTTTCCATGCACTGTTCCGCAAATATTGGAGAAGCTGGTGACACAGCAATCTTCTTCGGACTTTCGGGGACAGGAAAAACGACTTTGTCCTCAGATCCGAATCGTCGTTTAATTGGTGACGATGAACATGGATGGAGTGAAAGCCGTGTGTTCAACTTCGAGGGTGGATGTTACGCAAAAACCATTGATTTAAGTCGTGAGAAAGAACCACAGATTTACGATGCCATTCGTTTCGGAGCCTTGTTAGAAAACATTGGTTTCGTTGATGGATCATCGACACCAGATTACGCGGATGGATTCATTACAGAGAACACACGTGTTTCTTATCCAATCAATCACATTGATAATATTGCTGTCCCATCGATTGGTGGTTCGCCAAAAAACATATTTTTCCTTACCGCTGATGCATTTGGTGTATTGCCTCCAATCTCTAAGTTAACGACGGAGCAAGCAATGTATCATTTCATGTCTGGCTACACAGCGAAAGTTGCCGGAACAGAAGTAGGAATTTCGGAACCAACGACTACCTTCTCTGCAGGATTCGGTGCAGCTTTCCTTCCTTTGCATCCAGCGAAATACGCGAAATTGTTAGGAGATAAATTAGAAGGTACAGATATAAAGGTATGGTTGATCAATACAGGATGGTCCGGTGGATCTTACGGTGTTGGTAGTCGAATGAAACTTTCGTACACACGTGCGATGATTACAGCGGCATTGACAGGTAAATTGAATGATGTTACATTTGAACAAATGCCGATTTTTGATTTAGCGTATCCAACGTCTTGTGAAGGTGTTCCAGCTGAATTATTAAATCCAAGAAATACATGGGCTGATAAAGCCGCTTACGACGCAACAGCGGCAAGTTTAGCAGAGAAGTTCGTAGCGAACTTTGAGAAATTCGCCGCAGAAACACATGCATCGATTTTAGCAGCAGCTCCAAAAGTAACGATCTAAGCCCTTTCCATCAATCAGCAAGAGCTTGGATAAAGCCCCGACAGTATCGTCGGGGCTTTTATTTTTAAACACTGTACCGCAGGATTTGCAATCCTGCGGTACAACAATTACGATACAGCGAAGCTAAAAGTTCCGCGGGATTGCAAATCCCGCGGTGCGGTGTGTGCGTTGCAAATCCTGCGGTGCGATTAGTTCGGTCACAAGTTCGTGTACCGAGTTTAATAGGTTATCTGTCTCGGAGGTAATTTGAAAACGTCTAAAATACTTTCCATATCTTGATAGTTGCTCGCTGAGGAATACACCCAATCCCATTGATTTTTTACCAAACCAACCTTTACAGGATTATTATGAATGTAATTGATTCTTATCCAAACAAACTTTTCGGTATAGACTTCAAGTGCATAATTTCCAGGTTGCCAAAATTTGAAATCTTGGTGTTTTTTGCTTCCATTAGCAGCTTCTTTAAAAAGTTGGAGTAACCACTTTCTTCTGCTTTCGGTTTCACATTGAATTTGTTGTAAAATCTTTTTTGATGTGAACTTTTTAAAATCTCGGATTATCTCTTTTAATGTGAATGATCCATTTGAATCTACAATCATGTGAATATGATTACTCATGATCACGTAAGCATAAATAATTAGTCCTTTTTCTTCCTGACAGTACTTTAAAGAATTTATGATGGCGTCTCTGTGATTTTTACGGGTAAATATATCTATCCAACCCACAACTGTCATAGTAATGTAATAGGCTTTGTCTGATTTAAGATTGAGTTTTCTTCCTTGTTGCATTCCTTTAAGTTAGTGAAAAAGGACATTGATAACAAGTGTATTTGTTTTTTTGAAGTCAAAAAACAGTATCGCAGGATTTGAATACAGTATTGCAGGATTTGCAATACTGCGTTAAAACAATTCGCAAAAAGCGAAGCTTGTATCGTAGAAAAGTAAGTTCCGCGGGATTGCAAATCCCGCGGTGCAGTCTCGCGGTGCGGTTTAAAAAGTTGCCCTAAACAAAAAAAGCCCTGACGTTGCTGTCAGGGCTTGCATATCTTTGAAAAAGAATTAACGTTTGTGGAAAGGCTCGTCAGAAACAGTTAATTTCTTTCTTCCTTTTTTGCGTCGCGCAGCCAAAACTCTACGACCATTTTTTGTAGCCATACGGCTTCGGAATCCGTGTTTGTTTCTTCTTTTTCTTACCGATGGTTGAAACGTTCTTTTCATGTCGTATCTTAATTATGTAATCTATTTTGGGTTGCAAAGATATTGATTTTTTTAAAATTTCAAATTCTTTCGACAAAATTATTTAAAAAATCTACTTTACCGCTCAAAAGCGACGTAAATTTGTAAAAAGAAATATCCAATGCTGAGACCAAAAAAAGAGCAAAAAGAAAAGGTAAAAATCACGAAATCAAGCATTAAGAAAGCAAAAGGAATTTTTACCTACCTGAAACCATATGCCGGAATATATTTTATCGGTTGGATATTTTTAGTGTTGAGTACTTCTGCTGGACTCGTTTTTCCTTATTTAATGGGAAAATTACTGGGTGCAGGAGCTGCTACTTCGAATATGTCGGATGCAATTGGACTGATTGACATGTCCAACATCAATAACGTAGCTATCGCGCTGTTCGTTTTATTTGGCTTTCAGTCACTGTTCTCCTTCGTTCGGGTGGTGTTGTTTAATAACGTCACTGAAAACGCGTTGCGTGATTTGAGAAACGATGCTTTTTCGAAATTGGTGTACATGCCCATGGATTTCTTCAACCGAAACAAGGTGGGAGAGCTAACGAGTCGTTTGTCTTCGGACATCGCTCAAATTCAAGAAACCCTGAGAACGACCATTGCGGAGTTCTTTCGTCAAATCATTATCGTTGTCGGTGGCATTTTATTCCTCTTTTTCATTTCATGGAAATTGGCCTTGATTATGCTTGGTACAGTTCCTGTGATGGCGATTGTGGCAGTTATATTTGGACGCTACATACGTAAATTGAGCAAGGAAGCACAGGATTACATCGCAGAATCGAATTCCATCGTGGAGGAAGCTTTAACGGGCATCGCCAATGTGAAAGCCTTTACGAACGAATTTTTCATCTTCTCGAATTATAAAAAATCGACCCAGCAAACGCGTGACTTAAATGTACGCAGTGGCATTTGGCGTGGATTGTTTGTATCCTTCATCATTTTCTGCCTCTTCGGAGCAATTGTCTTCATCGTTTGGAGAGGATTACTCATGACGCAAGGTCCTAATCCCGAATTGAATCAAGAAGGATTCTATCAGTTTGTGCTCTTTACGATTATGATGGGAGCATCCGTTGGATCCCTGCCGGATTTATACGCTAGCGTTCAAAAAGCAATAGGTGCGACTGAAAACCTGATGGACATCATCCACCAAGAAACGGAAGTGCAAACGAACAAGGGAACGCGCACGGACAAATTAAGTGGACGTATTCAGGTGGACAATGTACATTTCTCGTATCCGCAACGCAACGATGTCGAAGTATTGAAAGGCATTTCTTTCGATGTAAAGGAAAATCAAACGTTAGCCTTGGTTGGACAAAGTGGATCTGGAAAATCAACGATTTCCAACTTGTTGTTACAATTCTATACCTTGAGTGAGGGAAGCATCAGCTTTGATGGAATTCCAGCAAAAGACATGGAATTAAATGCGCTCCGCGATCAAATGGCGATTGTTCCACAGGAGGTCATTTTGTTCTCTGGTAGCATCCGTGAGAACATCTTGTTTGGAAATCCAAATGCGACGGAGGACGAAGTCATTGAAGCGGCAAAACAAGCCAATGCTTGGGAGTTTATCGATACTTTCCCAAACAAACTGGAAACAGAAGTAGGGGATAGGGGAATTCAACTTTCCGGCGGACAAAAACAACGCATTGCGATTGCACGAGCGATTTTGAAAAATCCAACAATCTTGATTTTGGATGAGGCGACTTCCGCTTTGGACTCCGAGTCTGAACGATTGGTGCAAGATGCTTTAGATAAATTGATGAAAGGACGAACGTCCATCGTGATCGCACACCGTTTATCCACGATACGCAACGCGGACCAAATCCTTGTGTTGCAAGCGGGAATCATCGAAGAATCCGGAACGCATCAGTCCTTGATGGAGTTGAAAGGATTGTACGCAGACTACGTTGGATTGCAGTCCATGAATCAATAAGAAAAAGCGTTGTTGCTATTATTCTGAGAAGAGCGACTCGACAAATAACTTGCGATCGAACAATTGTAGGTCCTCCATTTTCTCACCAATTCCAATGTATTTCACAGGAATTTTCATTTGGTCAGAGATTCCGATAATCACCCCACCTTTCGCTGTTCCATCTAATTTGGTCACCGCTAAGGCATTGATGTCGGTTGCTTGTGCAAATTGTTTCGCTTGTTCGAAGGCATTTTGTCCCGTGGAACCATCCAAGACCAACAAAATTTCGTGTGGCGCACCAGGAATGATTTTTTCCATGACACGTTTGATTTTCGTCAATTCGGCCATTAAATTCACTTTGTTGTGAAGTCGTCCGGCTGTATCGATGATGACAACGTCTGCTCCTTGCGATTTAGCGGACTGTAAGGTATCGAACGCCACGCTAGCAGGATCAGCACCCATTCCTTGTTGAACGATCGGCACATCGACGCGTTTGGACCAAATAATCAATTGTTCCACCGCTGCTGCACGAAAGGTATCCGCTGCACCAAGAACGACTTTTAATCCGGAAGCTTTGAATTGGTGTGCTAGTTTTCCGATGGTGGTGGTTTTACCCACGCCATTGACACCCACAACCATGATGACGTATGGATTTCCATCCGCAGGTTTTTCGATTTCTAAGTTGCCGTTGTGATTGGAATTGTTTTCTTCTAGTAAGGCAATGATTTCTTCTCTAAGTACACGATTGAGTTCGTCGGAACCCATGACCTTGTCTTTGGACACTCTCGCTTGGATGCGGTCAATGATTTTCAGGGTCGTTTCTACGCCGACATCAGAGGTGATGAGCATTTCCTCTAAATCATCTAGTACTTCTTCGTCCACGTGTGATTTACCCACGAGAACGCGTGCAATTTTTGAGAAAAACGATTGTTTCGTCTTCTCCAGGCCTTGGTCTAGCGTTTCTTTTTTGGATTTCGAGAAAAAATCAAATAGTCCCATAACTTAAAGATAAAAAAAAAGCTCCCTGAACTGGAAGCTTTTTACAAGGTTTTTTGAGGATTAGTTCTTAGCGAACCATTCTTTTACTTTATCGTTGTGAACGATTTCCTCTTTGAATGTGTAAGAATTCGATTTCTCGGATTTTACCATTTTAATCACTTTCGTATGTTCTTTACCGCCACCTTTTTGTAGGGAAGCTACAACTTTCTTTGCCATGTCCTAGTTATTTAATTTCTTTATGAACAGTCATTCTCTTTAAGATCGGATTGAATTTCTTAATCTCCATACGATCCGGTGTGTTTTTACGGTTTTTCGTCGTGATGTAACGCGACGTACCAGCCATTCCTGAATCTTTGTGCTCCGTGCACTCTAATATCACTTGGATGCGGTTACCTTTACTCTTCTTAGCCATTTTCTTCTTATTTTATCTGTTTCGCAACAGTTTTATTTTAAAAAACCTTTCTGACGAGCTTCTTTGATACAAGCGGCAATACCTTTCTTGTTAATCGTGCGAAGTGCAGAAGTTGAAATTTTTAATGTGATGTAAGCCTCTTCTTCTGGAAGAAAAAACTTTTTTGTAACCAAATTCGGGTAAAATCTACGTTTGGTTTTACGATTGGAGTGAGAAACATTGTTCCCAACCATTACTGACTTACCTGTTAATTGACAAACTCTTGACATGTCTTTAAAATTACTTATAAATGTAAAAAAGCGGATGCAAAGGTAACAAACTTTTGAAATTCCACAAACGATTTTACGAATATTCCCAAAAAAAACTTTTACCTCTTCTTTTTTGTCCGAATTAACCCTGTGCATTTCGCGGATGAAACGACAAAATCGCATCGCGCAAGAAGCGTTGATCGAGGTGGGTGTAGATCTCGGTCGTGGTGATGGATTCGTGTCCCAACATCTCCTGTATCGCACGTAAATTGGCGCCTCCTTCAATCAGATGCGTCGCAAAACTATGTCGAAAGGTATGGGGTGAAATGTTCTTTTTGAGTCCGATGCTTTCCGCTAAATTTTTGATGATCGTGAAGACCATCACACGCGTCAATTGTGCGCCTCTTCGGTTTAAAAAAACGATGTTTTCACTGCCCTTTTGAATGTTCAAATGGTTGCGGATGTGCTGCTGATAGATTTCGATTTCTTTTTGTACTTGCGGACTGACCGGCACCAAGCGTTCCTTGTTTCCTTTACCAATGACGCGGATAAATCCTTCTTCGAAAAACAAATCAGAGAAACGCAGTCCAACAAGTTCGCTCACGCGCAAACCACAACTGTACAAGGTTTCCAGCATGGCGCGATTTCGGTGACCTTCGTTTTTACTCAAGTCAATAGCCGCAAGCAAGGCATCGATTTCTTCAATGGTCAACACTTCGGGAAGTTTGCGTCCAAGTTTTGGCTGTTCCAAGAGCTCACTTGGATCCACTTTTACCAAATTCTCGAGGATAAGAAATCCGTAAAACTGTTTGATGCCAGAAATAATTCGTGCTTGACTACGTGCGCTCAAACCGAGATCGAAAAGCGTAGAAAGAAATTGTTTGAGGTCCTCGTAATCGAGTTGATCCGCGGTCTTGCCAATTCCCGCTGCAAAGTCCTTGAGTTTATCGACATCGTTTTGATACGCCAAGATGGAATTCTCCGCCAAACCTTTTTCGATTTTCAGGTATGAAACAAAATCCTTAATATAGCGTTCCCAATTCGACATCTATGAAAATTCTGATTGTAAACGGTCCAAATTTAAACTTACTCGGTTCCCGTGAAACACAAATATATGGGAATGTTTCGTTCGAAGACTTTCTAAACGAGTTGAAATCGAAAACGACTGCAGAAATCAGCTATGTTCAAACGAATGTGGAAGGGGAAATCATCAAC
Organism: Bacteroidota bacterium; assembly: GCA_041172545.1. Taxonomy (GTDB): domain Bacteria; phylum Bacteroidota; class Bacteroidia; order Flavobacteriales_D; family Crocinitomicaceae; genus UBA952. The sequence goes on from JBEDJV010000063.1 coordinate 7,258, forward strand.
ATTCTTCAGGATGCACAAGTCGATGGCATCATCCTCAATGCCGGTGGATACACGCATACCAGCGTAGCCATTCGTGACTGCATTGCCGCTATTTCTATCCCCGTTGTTGAAGTACACATTTCCAACATCACTGCCCGCGAATCTTTCCGCCACGAATCGATGTTAAGTCCAGTCTGCGCTGGCTGCATCTTTGGTTTCGGTTTGAAGGGATACGAGTTGGCAGTGGGGTATTTTATACAAAATTAATCGATTCATTTTTTTCTGAACCTTTTCCTCCCATAAGTGTACCGGACAAAAAAACAAAGATCCGAACACATGAAAAAAGTCTTTATTTCCCTTGTCCTTCTATTAAGTGCTGGCATGAGTCAGGCACAAACCACCGCACGAAAAATCCAATTGGTGATTCTTTTTGATACCTCCAATAGCATGGATGGATTGATCAATCAGGCGAAGTCGCGCATTTGGGCGATTGTCAATGAAGCGAGTGGATTGCAGTACGAGGGACAAATGCCAACACTAGAAATTGCGATGTACGATTA